>CALGCE010000034.1 GCA_937884625.1 uncultured Clostridia bacterium | reverse complement strand
CAATGTCTATCCATTCCGGTATCGGTTTTGCACTGTTTGCTTCAATAACTGCTTTAATCTTTTCGCTTGAGCGACTCTTTGCGCAAATGCTTACAGTGTCACCGGCTTTAAGAAGATAAGAAGCAATGTCAACACGGCTTCCGTTAACTTCAAAGTGGCCGTGACCTACAAGCTGTCTTGCTTCTGCTCTCGAAGAAGCAAAGCCTACTCTGTAAACCACGTTATCAAGGCGGCTTTCAAGGATTCTTAAAAGGTTATCACCTGTAACGCCCTGTTTTCTCTCGGCAATCTCAAAATAATGACGGAACTGATTTTCCTGAACACCATAGAAACGTCTTGCTGTCTGCTTAGCACGAAGCTGCAAGCCGTATTCGGATGACTTCTTTCTACCTTGTCCATGTTGGCCGGGTGCATAACCTCTGATGCCTATTGAACATTTATCAGAATAGCAGCGTTCGCCCTTTAAGAACAACTTCTGTCCTTCTCTGCGGCACAATCTGCAAACTGCTCCGGTATATCTTGCCATCTGTTACACCTCCAAAAAATTAACCTAAATTTGTACTATTATACACGTCTTCTCTTGGGAGGACGGCAGCCGTTGTGCGGAATCGGGGTAACGTCTTTAATCATACTTACCTCTAATCCTGCAGACTGCAATGCACGGATTGCCGCTTCACGTCCTGCACCCGGACCTTTAACGTAAACCTCAACAGTTTTAAGACCATGCTCCATAGCAGCCTTTGCGGCCATTTCGGCAGCACTCTGTGCCGCAAAAGGAGTGGACTTCTTTGAGCCTCTGAAACCGAGTTCGCCGGCAGATGCCCATGAAAGTGTATTGCCCTGTGTATCGGCAATAGTAACTATTGTGTTATTGAAGGTCGACTGGATATGTGCGGCACCACGTTCAATATTTTTCTTTTCACGACGACGGCGTGAGCCTGTCGTTTTTTTAGCAGTAGCCATTAGTTCTTCCTCCTACTTACTTCTTTTTGTTCGCTATCGTTCTCTTCGGACCTTTGCGTGTACGTGCGTTGGTCTTTGAGCGTTGACCCCTTACAGGAAGTCCCTTGCGATGACGCAAACCACGATAACTGCCAATTTCGATAAGTCGCTTTATATCCAATGCTACGGTACGGCGACGGTCACCCTCAACTTGAAGGTTGTGGTCGATGTACTCACGGAGTTTGGATATATCTTCTTCTGTCAAATCCTTTACACGAACATCCGGATTAATACCGGTATCGGCAAGGATTTTTTTAGATGTTGTAAGACCTATTCCGTAGATATAAGTGAGTCCTATTTCAACTCGCTTTTCGTTTGGAAGGTCAACACCAGCAATACGTGCCATTAATCAAAGCACCTCCATTATTTTTTGTTAAGAGTAATTAACCCTGACGCTGTTTATGCTTCGGGTTCTCACAGATTACCATGACTTTACCCTTACGCTTTATGATTTTGCATTTTTCGCAAATCTTTTTAACAGAAGGTCTGACTTTCATATGGATTTTACCTCCTTAATTTTGTGACTGTCTATTACTTGGAACGCCAAGTAATGCGTCCCTTTGACAGGTCATATGGGGACATTTCAACCGTAACCTTATCTCCGGGAAGTATTCGTATGAAGTTCATACGCAGTTTCCCCGATATATGGGCTAAAATCTGATGTCCGCCCTGAATTTCTACCTTGAACATTGCGTTTGGCATTGCTTCAACAACGGTGCCTTCAAGTTCAATCATATCTGATTTTGACATTATTCTTCCTCCCTTAAACTCTCTTTGCCAAATTTCTTTAAAGCATGGCGAAGTGAACGGTTTGACATAAAATTTTCTTCGTCTAAACAACTTTTTGTAAGAGCAATATGTTTTACGTTTTTGCGTTTTGGACGCTCCAACGGTCTTTCCTTGCCGTCACAGACAAGCACCGTACTTCCGCAGTCCTCAACGACCGCCATAAATCTGCCCTTATCCCGTCCTGCCTTTGAACAAACTATCTGACCTCTCATACAACACCTCAAACAACCGTTAATATTTTCGGTCCTTCGGTCGTGATTGCCACCGTATGCTCAAAATGAGCGGAAAGTGAGCCGTCCTTTGTAAGAACTGTCCAACCGTCCGGCATAACCTTAACATCAGGTGTTCCTATGTTTATCATAGGCTCGATTGCTATTGTCATACCGGGTAAGAGGCGGACACCTCTGCCTTTCGTCCCGAAATTCGGCACCTCGGGAGCCTCGTGCATCTGTGTCCCTATTCCGTGTCCGACAAACTGCCTGACTACCGAATAGCCTCTCGCTTCGACGTAAGACTGCACCGCATAACCTATATCGCCTATTCTGCCGCCCGCACGTGCCGCCGATATGCCTTCGTAAAGACTTTCCCGTGTCACGTCCATCAGCCGCTTCGCCTCATCGGATATATCCCCGCAGGCGAAAGTAGCGGCATTGTCGCCGTTATAACCGTCATACTTTGCACCAAGGTCCACACTTACTATGTCCCCTGCTTTTATCCTACGCTTTGACGAGGGAATACCATGAATTACCTCGTTGTTGATTGATATACAGGCGGTTGCAGGATAACCTTCGTAGTTTTTGAAATTCGGGACTGCTCCCTGCTTTCTTATATACTCCTCTGCTAACCTGTCGAGTTCGGCTGTCGTAACACCCGGCTCTACCGCACTACCAACTAATTTTAACGCTTCCGCCGATATTCTGCAAGCCTCTTTCATAACTTTCATTTCTCGGTCGGTTTTAAGCACTATCATATACCCTACATCTCCGAAAGTGCTTTGAGTACAAGGGCGGTCGTGTCTTTGACATCATCCTGACCTTCTACCGTAAGCAACTTATTCTGGGCTTTGTAGTAGTCCTTTAACGGCTCGGTGCTTTGATGATAGATATTTAATCTGTTAAGCACCGTTTCGGGCTCATCATCCTTACGGATAATGAGTTTTCCGCCACAGACGTCACAAACGCCCTCGACTTTGGGTCTTCTGTGTCCCATATGGAAACTTGCTCCACATTCTTCACACACACGTCTTCCCGACATACGCTTTACGATTTCATCATCGGCAACCTCTATTGAAAGTGCCGTATCTATCGCAATACCCATATCGTCAAGTGCTTTTGCTTGCGGTATGGTGCGGGGGAAGCCGTCAAGGATAAACCCGTCGTCACAGTCGGACTGAGCAAGGCGTTCCTTAATGATGCCTATTACGACATCATCCGGAACCAACTCGCCTTTTTCGGTATACGCTTTTGCTTTAAGTCCCATTTCCGTACCGTTTTTAAGTGCAGCACGAATAATGTTGCCGGTGGAAATGGTTGGAATGTTGTACTTTTCTGAAATTATTTCTGCCTGAGTGCCTTTTCCTGCACCAGGTGCACCTAAAAGAATAAGTTTCATAAAAATCTCCTTAACGCTTAATCCAAGAATCCTTTATAATGACGCATCATCATTTGAGATTCAAGGTTTTGTACTGTATCAAGTGCAACGCCGACCATAATCAGTACCGAAGTACCGCCGAGAGAAATGTTTATTCCGCCGACCGAACCGATAATGATAGGAAGAATTGCGATAACACTTAAAAATATAGCACCCATTAAGGTTATTCTTGACAGTATCTTTGAAATAAAATCAGATGTGGGCTTACCGGGACGTATTCCCGGAACAGCACCGCCGTTTTTACGCAGGTTATTAGCCATTTCAACCGGATTAAACTGGATAGTTGCATAGAAATATGCAAAACCGATAATGAGTATGAAATAGATTACTGCGTAGAATGCACCTCTGACACTAAACAGCGATAATGCTTTGTAAAGACTTGATTCTGTTTTAGACATAAAGCCTAAAATCATAGTCGGAAGCATCAGTATCGAGGAAGCGAAGATGATAGGCATAACGCCCGACATATTAACCTTAATCGGAATATGTGTGTTCTGTCCGCCATACATCTTACGGCCAACAACTCTCTTTGCATACTGTACGGGGATCTTTCTAACACCGCCATCCAGGAAAATAACCATAACTACCATTGCAACAATAATTGCTAAAATTATAGCAGCGGCAAGAATTAAAGTGCCAAGTATGTGGCTTTGCGGCTGAATTGGCGCCTGTAAAGAGTTTTAGAGATTTTTGATCTCTAAGACTCTTTTTTACATATTGAACATAGTTTGATGTAAATATTTTCCCTTCATATATTGGAGTGAAATATTTATTTTTTTTTCATGATTATAATTTTTTAAATAGATTTTTTTATATTAT
>CALGCE010000033.1 GCA_937884625.1 uncultured Clostridia bacterium | reverse complement strand
ACCGCAAAAGGCTCAAGTGACGGGTCTTTTTTCATTTCGCCGTCCGACTTGATTTCAACACAAGGCACACTGTTTCCGCCTATTATTTTCTCTCCTACCGATACAACAGTACCCGAAACGCTCGAATGAACAGGTGCACTTACAAATCCTGCCGATTCGCCTATTTTCGTGCCGACGTATACGTAGTCGTCCTTTTTGACAAGTGCTTCGCAGGGCGCACCTATGTGTTGTGACAACGGTATATACACAGTATCGGGCGGTGGCATAATAACCGACTCAAAGTCTGCCGTGTTTTTATTATGTTCAAGACCAATACCGCCGAAAATACGTTTCACAGGGTGTAAAATCTTTTCGGTCTTATTCATATCACGCCTCCAAGATAAAATTATAATTACATATAATATACTACATTTTTCGACATTTTACAAGGTCTGATTTTTTTATCTTCTTGACAAATTAAAACAGCAGTGTTATAATTTGAAAACGAATTTCAATTTCAAATTCAGGCGGTGCTTTGAAATGGATATAAAAGGATATAAAACCAAACAAAAATCCATAATAGAAAATATGATTTCAAAAAATGACGGTATACATTATACCGTTGACAGTCTTACCGATTTGCTTAATGAAAAAGGCGAGAGCGTAGGCAGAACGACCGTTTACAGATGTCTTGAAAAGATGGTGCAGGACGGTAAGGTAAGAAAGTATGTAAGGCAGTCGGGAGAGAGTGCTTGTTATCAGTATATTTCAAGTGCAGACGACTGCAAGGAGCATTTTCATTTAAAGTGTGAAAAATGCGGAAAACTTATCCATGTTGACTGTAAGCATATGAACGAACTTAGCACCCATATTGAAAAAGAACACGCCTTTGCGGTTGACAGGCTTAAAACCGTACTTTACGGCGTTTGCGGAGAATGTAGTAATAAATGAAAAGAACGGTATCATTAATTTTAGTACTTTTATTGCTTCTTTGCGGTTGTACGAAAAATCACAGGGAAGAAAACAATAAAATAAAGGTTGTCACTACCATATATCCACTATATGATTTTGTAAGGGCGGTCGGCGGAGATAGGGTTGATATTACCCTTTTGATTTCAGCAGGAACGGAGGTACACTCTTTTGAGCCTACGCCGTCAGATATGAAAGCGATATATAATGCGGATTTGTTCTTTTATATCGGCGGTGAGTCGGATACTTGGGCAGAGCGTATTTTAGCCGATACCGAAACTAAGGCGTATCCGCTTATGAATAGCGTTAATCTGCTTTTTGAAGACGGCGAGGACGAGTATGACGAGCATATCTGGACTTCGAGTGACAATGCGGTGTTAATGATAGAAAAGATAGCGTCAGTTTTATGTAAAACGGATAGTTTAAATTCACAAGAGTACAAAAACAATTGCAATAAATACTGTGAGAATATAAAATCCGTTTCAAATCAGATAATGAAAACCGTAAAAAACAGTAAAAATAAATTTATACTCGTAGCGGACAGGTTTCCCTTTAAATATATGGCAAGTCAGTACGGTATAGAATACGAATCGGCATTGGACGGTTGTGCGTCAAGTACCGATGTAAGTATAAAGGTAATGAAAAGACTTGTTGATACGGTAAAAAGTAAAGGCGTAAAATATGTTTTTTGTACCGAATTAAGCAATAGGAACATAGCAAAGTCTTTGTCGGAACAGACGGGGGTAAAAATTCTTGAATTACACTCCGCCCACAATGTAACGGCAGACGATTTTAAAGACGGTATTACCTACGTTGATATAATGAAACGCAATCTTTCGACATTTAAGAAAGGACTTGAATAATGGCACAAATTACGGTATCGGGGCTTTCTGCCTTTTATGAAAACAAGGAAATATTCGGCAATTTAAGTTTTAGTGTCGACAAGGGAGATTATCTGTGCGTAATCGGTGAAAACGGTTCGGGCAAGACAACCCTTATGCGTTTAATATTGGGTTTTGACGTTAAGCATACGGGCAGTATCACGTTTGACGGAATAACAAGAAAAGAAATAGGTTGGCTCCCACAGAGAACGGAACTTAAAAAGGATTTTCCTGCAAGTGTGTTTGAGGTCGTTTTGTCGGGCTTTGGCGGTAGTAAGGTCTTTATAACAAGAGCCGATAAAAGAAGAGCAGATGAAAACTTAAAATTACTTGAAATATATAATCTTAAAAACCGTGCTTTTAAGGAACTTTCGGGCGGTCAGCAACAAAAGGTACTTTTGTGCAGGGCGTTATGTTCGGCGTCAAGCGTACTTTTGCTTGACGAACCCGTTACGGGACTTGACACCG
>CALGCE010000032.1 GCA_937884625.1 uncultured Clostridia bacterium | reverse complement strand
GCGTAGGGTACCTTGTATTCTCCATGTTACCGATGACACCACAGCAATAGTTTTCTCAATAACAGAGAACGTGCAAAGATGCCGTCTTACGTTTTTTGAGGAAGCAGAGTCGTTAAGAAAACTTACGGAAGATTTCGGTATGTCACAGTCGGAGGTTGCGGCAAGACTTGGTATTGCACAGTCCACACTTTGCAACAAATTAAGTCTTCTTCGCCTTGACGAGGCTATGCAAAACCGTATAGCCTCTGCCGGTCTTAACGAGGGACACGCAAGGGCAATTTTGCGTCTTGAAGAAAGCAAAAGAAGCGAAGTCCTTAACAAAATAATTGCAGAAAATTTAAGCGTCAGGCAGACCGAAGAACTGATAGAAAACATTTTATATCCTTTTCACAAAGAGCAAACGCATACAGAAAAAGAAGTAGAAACTAAACCCGTCAGAAAGACTGCCATAGGCGACACAAGACTTTTTGCAAACAGTCTTGCAAAACTTATTACAACACTTCAAAATGCAGGTATTGACGCAAAGTCAAGAAAATACGAAACCGATAAATATATAGAATACAAGGTAAGAATTAACAAAAATAATGTGCAAAATTTCGAGCAGTTAAAAATCTGCTGATGCTTCTTTTGTCCCCTTGAAGCAAAAGCGGTTTTTATATAAAGCGTTTGTATGAGAGTACAAACGCAATTCCACCATATTCATCCCCATACACAATGAACCCCGACTTTGTCGGGGTTCATTGTTTTATTCCTTAATAAGTACTTTTTCTATTTTTCCGATTATCATATAATGCAAATCGTTATCGTACCACCGCTCTAATGGTTCTTTGTCTGTAAAACAACTGCTCTCCATTTTTTGAACATACTGCTTTTTACACACTAAAACAAGTCTTGCCTGTTTAAAATAAGGTGCTTTATCAAATACGGGGTCTAGTCCGCAAAGTTTGGTTTTGTCAACGTCCCTGCCCGACTTTGAACCGCAAATCTTATGAATATCCTTATTGTCTCCATAAAACGAAAGGGTAAAATAATCGTTTTCGTTTATAAATTCAAGGGTGTATCTGCTGGGTCTTATAAGTGCTACTGCACTGTCATTCCCCCATATCTCGCCCATAAATCCCCACGATGCCGTCATCATATTGTACTTTTTCTTACTTCCTGCGGTTATGAGCATCCATTCGTCTGCAATATCTTTAATAAAATTTTCATTTAACTGTTTTACTTCAATCTCTCTAAACATATAATTCCCCCTTATACACTATATGCTTTTTCTTTTGTTTAATGCCTCTTCCATAAGGCTGTGCACCTTATCTCCTGCTTCAACGGTATTGTTAAAGTCCTCGGTGTCTAAAACCTGCAAAATATCAAAATAAACGTCAGTTTTCCTTATAAACATATTTTTTACTATTTGGGTAGTGCCTGAAAGTGTACAGACAACTATCGGCACTTTCGCCTTAAAGGCTATTTTTAAAGCACCGTTTCTTATAGGTTGCAAATTTCCGTCCTTACTTGTATACCCCTCGGGGAATATTCCGACAGATGCAACGTCATCATTAATAAGAGATACCGCCTGTAAAATAGTCTTTACCGCATTGCGGTTGTTTTCTCTGTCTATCGGCAGACAGTTTAATTTATGCATAAATTTTGCAATAAATCTTAAATCCTCATATACTTCCTTTTTTGCTATAAATCCGAGTTCGGCTTTTGGCAGTTCGTGCATAATAACGGCAGGGTCAAAATCGTGTATATGGTTGCAAACAAGCAGAAAACGGGTATCATTCGGCACCTTTTCTAAGCCACTGCTGTGAATTTTTACCCTTGCAAGTTTTAAAAGCAGTGGTATAGTGGCGTTTGCAAGTACCCTGTAAAATCTGCAAAAACGTCTGCCGTCCTTATCTATATTTACAAAAAGTACGCATACCGACACAAACGCAAGATGAAGTATAATAAATCCCAAAACAAATGCAACGAAAAGGAGTGGTATAAGCCACCAAGAATACGACTGCCTTAAAATATCAAAAAAGTTATTAAGGCCGGGTATTAACGCCGCCGAAGCGACAAGATAAAAATATAACATTTTACCCTCCTTTTAGTTCTGCTTTCTTACTATTTTATATTCGTCATAAAAATCGTAATACGGGCAGTTATAGGTCTGTGACGTCAAAAAACGTTGCATTTCGTCCTCGTCAAGTTGCATATCACAAAAATAGCAGTCGCTTTGGTCATCATAGATATAGTTAGCACAACTTTCACAGTTAGAACTTTGCTTTTTCATTTAATCTTCGACCTCTGTACCTTCTTCGGGTTGTTGTGGCTCGGTATCCTCCTCTTTGGGCTTTTCTTCCTCTTGTGTTTTATCTTCACTGCTGTTATTTTCGGTTTGCGATTGAACAGATGATACATTACTGCTTTCGGTACTTGACGTTTCAGGCTCGGACGGTGTTTGAGATACCGTACCGCCGGGTGTTGACGGTGTTACCCTTGAAACAGTACCGCTACCAGGCGAAGAACCACGCTTTGCATACCAATCGTTTTTCTCTATACCGTTTTGCTCTACATACTGCTCTATTGTCATATCGTCATAAATAATGGAATGAATTACCTTTGCAGCATAATCAAGGTCGTAATACACAACCGAACCGAAAGAGCCCGACGGCGAATTCATCAAAAATTCATTTTGCGGTATTCTCGCCTGTACAAAGGTAGGAGATTTAAGCAGAATATTAACCGCAAGGCTTAATATTTCACTGTAAGAAAGTGATGTTTCACTGCACGGTATAAGTGCCTTTGCAAGTTTAACGTACTGTGATTTACTCATTTTGGTAGCCTTGTTGAAAAGTTGTTCCATGACGTAACGCTGACGGTCTGTTCTGCCGTAATCGTTATTGGTACCCCAAATGTTCGGAACGTACCTTATTCTTGCATAAGCAACCGCCTGTACGCCGTTAAGGTGCTGTTTGCCCGACGTTGTAATATAGTAATCATTTGGATTATATCCTAAATACTGACAAAGTTCCTCAATCATATCATTGATGCCGTGGTTGTTATTACCCCTTGCGGTTACCTCTCTGTCAGTCAGTTCGGCATCAATTCCGCCCACAGTTTCGATTATATCCGACATACCGTAGAAGTTGACCGTTGCGTATTCCGAAATATCAAGGTTAAATACCTTATTAAGTGTTTTAATGGCAAGTTCGGGTCCGCCCTTTTGATAGGCAGTGGTTATTTTATTATAGGTGGTAGTCCCGTTATACTCTATCGGCACCAAGGTATCCCTCATAACAGAAATTACCTTAACCTGCTTTGTTTTGGTATTAAGGCTCATTATCATTATACTGTCGGAAAGTCCCTTAAATGATTTTTTATCCCTCGTATCTATACCAAACAGAGCAACATTTATTATATCCTTATCTATTATACTGTCTATACCGAGTTCGTCAAAATCCTCGGTTATCGGATTATAGTTATAATGGAAGAAAATAAAGAAACTCGATATTAAAACGGCAAGTACCAAAATTACCGACGTAAGTGCAATTATTGTACGGCGTTGACCTTTTTTAAGACGCACCCACCAACGCTTAATCTGATAAGACTTTTTATCAATAAAACCTGCTATGCCGTGCTTTTTCTTCTTATAGCCGTAATCCTTTATGTGTACGACAAAATCGGAGTCGTCAGGA
Organism: uncultured Clostridia bacterium; assembly: GCA_937884625.1. Lineage (GTDB taxonomy): Bacteria > Bacillota > Clostridia > Oscillospirales > Acutalibacteraceae > UBA737. The sequence continues at coordinate 2,737 of CALGCE010000032.1, read as the reverse complement.
ACCCTCTTTCGGCTCGTATCAGACACTATATCTTCAAACTCAAAAAAATCCTTTTTCTTTGACGAATTTATATCTTCCCTCATATTAACACCCATACATAATATTTATTAAAAGCATAAAATATATTCTACTACAAAACAATTAAAAAATAAAGTCCTAATTTAGGCTGACGGGAGTCAGCCTAACATAAGTTTATAAATTATACCCTTTTTTATACCCGTAATTTCAGATACCTCTTTTGCCGACTGCGAAGCCGAAAGTCCCTTTTTCATAAGTCCCCTTGCAAGTTTTACGGCATCTTCTTCGCTATAAACAGTATCTTCCGTTTGCTCTTTACCCTCTATTATCAAAACAAACTCACCTTTTGGGGTGTTCTCACTGTAAAATTCCAAAGCATCTTTAAGGGTTGTCCTAAACACCGTTTCGTGTATCTTTGTAAGTTCTCTTACGATAGTTATATTTCTGTTGCCGAAAACATTTAAAAAATCCGAAAGGGTATTAAGCAGTTTGTGGGGTGCCTCATAAAAAATGATGGTACGCTCCTCATTTTTTAAACTTTCAAGATGTTTTTTACGGCTTTGCTTGTTTACCGACAAAAATCCCTCAAAGCAAAATCTTCCGCTTTTCATACCCGAAATTGCAAGTGCGGTTATCAGTGCCGACGGTCCGGGTACCGATTCAACCGTTATTCCGCTTTCGTGGGCAAGTCTTACAAGGTCTTCGCCGGGGTCGGATATTGCAGGCATTCCCGCATCGGAAACTACCGCACAAGTTTCTCCGTTTAAAATGCGTTCTATTATAAGATTGCCTTTCTTGTTTTTATTTTGCTCATAATACGATAACATTTCCTTTTTTATATCAAAATGATTTAAAAGTTTAAGTGTTACCCTCGTATCTTCGGCGGCAATAAAATCAACCTCGCTGAGTACTCTTACCGCTCTTTTCGAAAAATCTTCAAGATTTCCTATCGGCGTTCCGACAACGTACAGTTTTCCCGACATTTTTAAAGATACGCCTCCTTATAAGCACCGTATATGTTTATCATTTCCCTTGAAAAGTTGCCGTTTTCATCTTCAACATAGAGTGTAGGCTCTATAACAAGACCTGTTTTAGCACACCTTTTTCCCTCTACCAATACAAGCCACGGTGACTGACCTTTTCTCTGGCATACAAGCCTCATTCTTTTAGGCTCGGTTTTGTATTTACGCATAAGGGACATCAGTTCGGCAGGTCTTTCAGGACGGTGGCACATACAAAGTCTGCCCGACGTCTGCAAAAGTTTTGCACATACGCTTATAATGTCTTCAAGGTTGCACTCCACCTCGTGTCGTGCAACCCTTTTTCTGTCACTTGGGTTTTGAAGCCCTGCACCGTCTGCCTTGTAGGGCGGATTACAGGTAACAAGGGTGTTACAGCCAAAATCAACCTTGCCTTTAAGGTCTTTTAAATCACTGCAAACGCCCAAAAATTTATCAAATCCGCATTTTTTTGCACTCATTTGTGCAAGTTTAATCGCCTCTTCCGATATATCAACACCGACACCGGACGATAGTTTATTATCCCTTAACATTAAAAACGGTATTATTCCGCAACCCGTACCTATATCAACAAGCCTGTCTTTTGCCTTTGCAGACGCAAAATAACTTAACAGTACCGCATCTGTGCCGAATGTATGGTTTTTTGATACATATATATACAGTCCGTTTCCGATAGGCTCTAAACTTTTCAGGCTCTCGTCCATTTTACTCCCTGCGGTGTATCTTCCAAAACAATACCCATTTCCTTTAATTTGTCCCGTATTTCATCGGCGGTCTTAAAGTCCTTTGCCTTACGTGCTTCGGTACGCTTTTGTATAAGTTGCTCTATCTCGCTGTCAAGAGTTTCGCTCTTTCTGTTATACACAAGACCTAAAACGTAGGTAAGTTCGTCAAACTGTTTTGCAAACGCCTCCAACGCATTTTTACCTGCACCGTTTTTAATTGCGGTATTTATATCCCTTACAAGCAAGAACAGTGCTGCAAGTGCATCGGCGGTGTTAAGGTCATCCTCCATAGCGGTTATAAATTCCTGTTTGCGTTCTTCAACAAAGGACGGCACTTCTCCGCCGTCAACCGCATTTTTAAGTGCAAAGTCTATATTATCACGGCAGGTATACAGTCTTTCAAGGGCGTTTTTACCCTGCTCGATTATATCTACCGAATAATTTATAGGTCCTCTGTACTGCGAAGAAATCATAAGATAACGTATCGGCTCGTAACCGTATACATTTGCAACATCCCTTACAGTAAAGAAGTTGTTAAGCGACTTTGACATCTTATGATTATCCACATTTATAAAGCCGTTATGCATCCAATAGTGCGAAAATTCGCAACCGTTTGCACATTCGCTCTGTGCTATCTCGTTTTCATGGTGCGGGAAGATAAGGTCAAGACCTCCGCAATGTATATCAATTGTCTTTCCAAGGTACCTACCTGCCATTGCAGAACATTCTATATGCCAACCCGGTCTGCCGTCACCCCAAGGCGACTGCCAAAACGGCTCCCCCTCTTTGGCACCTTTCCAAAGACAAAAGTCCATCGGGTCTTCCTTAATTTCGCCTACACTTATTCTAGCACCTGCCTCCAAGTCCTCAAGTGGCTGGTGTGAAAGTTTACCATAGCCACCAAATGTCTTGGTTGAGAAATATACGTCACCGTTTTCTACTGCATACGCATGGCCCTTGTCAATAAGGGTTGTG
>CALGCE010000031.1 GCA_937884625.1 uncultured Clostridia bacterium | reverse complement strand
GTACAAGGTTAGTACATTCTTTGCAGGTATGCTCAAAGTCTCTGCCAAACAATCCCCACATTGCTTGTATCTTGTCAGTGCCTGTCATACTACCCCCAATTTGTCTTTATATTTTTCTATGTCGTCAAAGGAGGCGACAAAAGCGTCTTTTGTTTTAATCTTTACGGTGTCGGGGCTTCGCCTTGTAAATACACCGACAAGAGTCATATCGTCAGCATTACTGACGGCAGACTCGGCGCCTTTGCCCAAATTACCGTATCCTGCAATTGCTACTTTAATCATTTTTATCACCGACTTAAAGTATAACACATTTTTATTAAAACTTACAACTTAAAATTAAAATATTCTTTACCAAATATTAAAAATTTGATATAATACTGATATAATAGAAGAAACAAGATATATTTTTACGGAAAAGTTACGGTGATAACTATGGAACTTAACATAACCGAAGAAAATTACAAAGAAAAAAGAGAAGAATTAGTAAGACTTAATTCAAATATGTTAGGCCTTGTTATGAGAGAAAACGAGCTTAAAGCGGACTCTTATTTAACAAAGCTTAAAAAAGCAGGTGTTGTAGACGCAGGCGGTCAAGGATTTGTGTTAATTCTTGAAGGAATGATGTCGGTATTTAAAGACGGCGTTATCATTAAATCAAATTCTTCGGAAATTACAGAAGAAACAGAAGATACCACTTCAAGAAATGCCGCAGGAGAATACGAGACTGAAATTACCTTTACCTATTGTACCGAGTTTATAGTAAACCGTGACGAAAAATGCAGTAAAGAACCCCAAGAACTGCGAGGTTATCTTGAATCCATAGGCGACTGCGGAGTAGTTGTTGACGATGAAGAAATAATCAAGGTACACGTTCATACCGACCACCCCGGTAACGCAATAGAAAACGCACTTACATTCGGTCAACTTGTAAAACTCAAAATTGAGAATATGCGTGACCAACACGAACGTGCAAAGCATGATGCCGAAAACGCATATAAAAAGCCGACAAAGAGTGCCGACCTTAAAACTACCATTACGTCGGTTGAACCGACAAAGCCCGTAGGTTTTGTATCGGTCTGTGCAGGTGACGGTATTGCAGAACTTTTCCGTGATTTGGGTGTTGACACTATCGTAAACGGCGGTCAGACAATGAATCCGAGTACCGACGATATTTTAAGGGCAATTGAGCAGACACCTGCCGAAACGGTATATGTGCTTCCAAACAATAAAAATATCATAATGGCGGCTGAACAGGCTATACCGATAAGCACACGAAAGGTTATAGTTTTACACACCCGTACCATTCCGCAGGGAATAACCGCCATGTTAAACTATGACAGTGAGGCAGACACCGAAACAAATGCCATATCTATGCAAAAAGCGGCTGAAAAAATTTCAACGGGTCAGATAACCTTTGCCGCAAGGGATTCCGACTATGAAGGTCACGCAATTAAAAAGGGCGAACTTTTAGCACTTTCAAACGGTAAAATTGCGTTCACCGAAACCGATATTGAAAGATGTTTAACAAGACTTGTAAAACAAATGCTAAAACGTGGCAGTGAATTTTTAACCGTAATTTACGGAGAGGATGTAACCGAAGAACAGGCAACCTCTCTTGAACAGCAACTAAATGAAAAATACGGTAATAAAGCAGAAATTACCTTTGTAAACGGCGGTCAGCCGATATACTATTTTATAATTTCGGTAGAGTGAGTAGGGGTTTATGTCTAATCTTAATACCGACATAAGATTTTTAAAGGGCGTTGGCGAAAAACGTGCCGAACAGTTGTACAGTATGGGCATCGATACCTTCGGTGCCCTTTTGCGTTTTTACCCGAAATCGTACAGAGATTTAAGCATTATTACCCCTATTTTCGACTGCAATGCAGGTCAAAAGGTTTGTGTAAAAGCAAAGGTAATAAGCGAAGTTACAAGCAAATACATAAGACAGAATATGACCGTATACCAGTTTAATGTTTCGGACGAAAGCGGAGTTATGACGGTAACTTTATTTAACAATAAATACCTTGCAAACTCTATAAGACAGGACCAAGAATATTTATTTTACGGCAAACTATCTGATAACACTTTTCTACCTTGTATGTCGGCACCTGAAATACTTGACACCACTATGTCCGGCATACGACCTGTTTATCAGGCATCGGGGAATATCACTTCAAGAATGATTGAAAAAATGATCAAAACCGCTTTGACCTGCGAAATTTCGGAAGACCCCCTGCCACTGTCGGTAAGAAAGTTAAATAAACTTTGTGACCTAAAAACTGCACTTTGTAACATACATTTTCCAAAAGACAGTAATGCTTTAAATATGGCAAAAAAACGTCTTGTGTTTGAAGAACTTTTTATTCTCCAAACGGGACTGATGCTACTTAAAGGTAAGAATAAATCAAATACAAATTCGCAAATTAAGTATGATTTTTCGGAAGAATTCAACACCCTATTGCCATTTAAAATGACAAACTCCCAAATCGGTGCGGTAAGGGACTGTATTAAGGATATGTCGTCGGGTAAGGCAATGAACAGGCTTATTCAGGGTGACGTTGGAAGCGGTAAAACCGCCGTTGCATCTTCCCTTATGTATACTGTGTCCAAAAACGGATTTCAGTCTGTTTTAATGGCACCCACCGAAATACTTGCCGAACAGCATTTTAATACCATATCAAATTTACTTGACGGTAGCGGAATTTCCTGTTGTCTGCTTACAGGCTCAACCAAAAAATCCGAAAAGGAAAAAATCAAACTTGATTTAAAGTTGGGAAATATTGATATTGCAATAGGCACCCATGCACTTTTAAGCGATGATGTTGAGTTTTACAATTTAGGTCTGGTCATTACAGACGAACAACACCGTTTCGGAGTAGGTCAAAGGGCAAAACTTGCAGAAAAAGGTTTAAGACCGCATACGCTGGTTATGTCCGCAACACCGATACCGAGAACACTCGGTCTTATCATATACGGTGACCTTGACATAAGCATAATAAATGAGTATCCCAAAGGCAGACAACAGATAGAAAGTTATCTTGTTACGTCAAAACTGCGTCAAAGGGTATACAGCTATATTAAAAAACATCTTGACGAGGGCAGACAGGGGTATATCGTATGCCCGATAGTCGAAGAAAGCGACACCTCTTCCCTTTTAAGTGCCGAGGAATACTACGAAAACATTAAATCGGGAGAGTTTAAAAACTACTTTGTAGGTCTGCTTCACGGCAAGATGAACGCAAAAGAAAAAGAAAAAATTATGCGTAAATTCAAGGACGGCGAAATAAAACTTTTAGTCTGCACCACTGTTATCGAAGTGGGAATTGACGTGCCAAACGCCACCATTATGGTAATAGAAAATGCCGAACGGTTCGGACTGTCGCAGTTGCACCAGCTACGTGGACGCGTCGGAAGAGGGGCTGAACAATCCTACTGCATCCTCGTCACCAAGTACGAACTGAGTGCAGAGACACGCCGTCGCATCCAGATCATGACGGAGACGAACGATGGATTCCGCATTGCAGAAGCCGACCTGCAACTACGTGGTCCCGGAGATT
>CALGCE010000030.1 GCA_937884625.1 uncultured Clostridia bacterium | reverse complement strand
GACGGTATCTCCTTTATAACCTTATAGGTTTCAGGATCAACAATCTTACACTCTACGGCGTAAATCGGACCACCTACGGTATTAACACGGGTTTCAATGGAATCGGTCGTCTTACTCATGGTAGTTGCCGGAGAAGCCTCGGTCTGACCATAGGTAATGCAGATCTCAGGCATATGCATCTTCTCAATAACATCCTGCATTGCCTTGATCGGGCAAGGAGAACCAGCCATGATACCGGTACGCATATGGGAGAAATCCGTCTTATCGAAATCCTCATGTCCAAGCATAGCAATGAACATCGTCGGTACACCGTGGAAGCAGGTTATATGCTCACTGTTAATGCAAGAAAGTGCGCTCTTGGGCGAAAAGTAAGGCAATGGCATAAGCGACGCCCCGTGGGTCATTGCGGCGGTCATTGCAAGAACCATACCAAAGCAGTGGAACATCGGCACCTGAATCATCATTCTGTCGGCAGTTGATAAGTCCATACGGTCGCCTATACACTTACCGTTATTTACTATATTGTAATGCGTAAGCATAACGCCTTTCGGAAAACCCGTAGTACCCGATGTATATTGCATATTACATACATCATCGTGATTAACTGCGTCTGCCATACGGTTTACCACATCAAGAGATACCTGGGAAGAAAACTCCAACGCCTCATTCCATTCAAGACAGCCTTCCTGAGAAAATCCAACCGTAATGACATTCCTTAAAAACGGCAGTTTCTTTGCGTGAAGATGTTGAGAAGATTTTTTGTTTTCAAGTTCAGGGCAGAGAAGTGATATGATTTCGCCGTAGTCGGTATCTTTTGCGCCTTTGGTCATAATCAGGGTATGGGTATCCGACTGCTTTAAAAGGTATTCGACCTCGTGTATTTTATAGGCTGTATTTACCGTAACAAGAACGGCGCCTAATTTTACCGTTGCCCAAAATGCAATATACCACTGCGGTACGTTTGATGCCCAAACTGCTACATGACTGCCGTTTTTGACACCGAGTGCCACAAGTGCCCTTGCAAAGGTGTTAACATCGTCACGGAACTGTGAATATGTCCTTGTGTAATCAAGGGTTGTATATTTAAATGCGTATTGGTCGGGGAATTCCTCTACCATTCTGTCAAGGACCTGCGAAAATGTTTCGTCAATAAGCAAATCCTTTTTCCATACAAACTCGCCCGTATGCGTTTTGTTGTGATAAAGTGTTTTTTTACGGCGGTTGGTTGTGCCAAACTGTTTCATAAAATTAATAAACTGTGAAAACAGTATTTCAATGTCGTCAAGTTCCTCACACCAAGCAGGGTCCCATACAAGTGACAAAAACCCGTCGTAGTTGACCGATTTGAGGGCTAACATAACATCCTCAAATGGAATTTCGCCCTCGCCTAAAAGGCAGTACTTAGTACCGTCCTTCGTTCTTGTGGCATCGTTTACGTGTACATGGCGGACGTATGCACCTAAATTTTTTATTATTTCTTCGGCACTTTCTCCTGCCTCAAAGTATGCATCGGATAAATTCCAAAGAGCCGCCAAATTGTCACAGGCAAAGTATTCCAATATATCACGAAGTACAAGCGAATTTGCAAAAAGTCCCGACGTTTCAATAAGAAAAGTTATGTCTTTCTGTTCGGCAAGGGGTAACATCTCTTTTAAAAGAGTTTTTACATTTTCGGTTGCCGTCTCATTATCCTTGCTTTTTTTTGCTTTCAGTCTTATAAAGGAAATTTTAAGATGCGATGCTACCTCTATGCACTGTGAAATTTCCTTAATAAGAGAGTCAAAACTGTTAATATCGGCAATGTTACCGATAGCGTCAACACATGGCAGAGAAAGATTTTTTTCCTTTAAATAACGCAAGGTTGATGCCGCCGTATAATCGTGCAGAGCACCGCCTTTTTTGGTAAAGGCTTCATTATGAATATTGTGCAGTTCTATTCCCTCAAATTGCAGGTCAGTTGCGATGTTTACAAAGTCATCAAAAGAACATTTATGCCAACCCTTTGTTGAAAAAGAAAACTTCACCTTTATACCTCCTCGTAGACTATCTTGTTGAGTGCGTTTATATACGCACGTATACTTGCCTCTATAATATCGGTTGAAATTCCGTTGCCCGAATATATTTTACCCGATGCACGGAGTTTAACTATGGCAGAGCCGACCGCTTCTTTGCTTTGGGTTACAGTTTGAATTTGGAAGTCCTCCAAATCGTAGTGGGAGCCGGTTATCTGCTCGATTGCCAAAAATGATGCGTCAATAGGACCGTCACCAATGCTTATACCCTGAATTGCAGTATCAAAATGTTTAAGGGTTACCTGTGCACTTGAAGATATTGAGTTACCGCTGTTAACTATATAATTATCAAGTTTGTAGGTGGGCGGTACCTGTAAAGCAGAACTGCTTATTATTGCGTCAAGTTCCTTTTCTCCTACGGTCTTTTTTTCGGCAACACGACAAAATTCCTCAAAAACCTTTTCGATGCCAAGTGCCACATAGGCTTCCTTGACCTGCATTCCTGTTGTGTACATGAATTAAAACTTATTACTGTTAGATTTTTTATTTTTCGTTAAAAATCGCCTGAATTTAATTCAAAGCAAGTTATAGAAAAGTTTTTAGCTGTGCAAGAGCGAAAGCGGAAGTAACCGCTCAGGAACATCGTAAAAGCAATCAATTACCTCATCCCAACCGAATGTCACCACTCCACGCAAAGGCATATACAACAGTTGCTTGTCTATACAAACGAGTTGCTGAGCCAGGCAAACTAAAAGGGTTGCACATCCACGGATATGCAACCCTTTCTATTTCAACCTTACGTCAGTTTATTACTTCTCAATTGGAAGGCCAGCCTCAACCCAACCTTCGTAGCCAGTCATAAGGTGGTAGGTCTTAGCAAGACCCCAACCCATAGAAGAAACGATACCAGCCAAATAGAAGCCCATAGAACCATTGGTTTTCTTAGAACCATAAAGGTAAATTGACTTTGACTGATCGATATTCTTCATTGCTGCCTTGAATGAAGTCTCTGCAGTTCTGTCTGTTGCAGGAATGTTGATAGCACCTGGGATGTGACCTTCTGCATACTCTTCTGCTGAACGATAGTCAACAACACAACAATTAGTTGAGGTGTTGATTCTCTCTTGGAATCCCTTTGCATCCTCAACCTTCTTATAAGAATCCAACTTCTCGGTATCTGAGCCTGAACATGCAGAGAAACCCAAAGAAAGAACGGCTACAAAAGCCATTACAAAAAATTGCTTCAAACTTTTCATTTTAAAACCTATTATATAATTAAACAAAAAAATTATTTCTTCACTTGTCAAGCATCACTTGTGAACCTCGACCTTTTTTGTCTCAGGAAGCGTTGCATTGCGCTTCTCCACTTGTGCCACGACATTGCGAGCCAACTCGGCAAATGCAGCGCCCGTCATCGTATCCGGATCACAGGCTACAGGCGTTCCGCCATCACCTCCCTCACAAATACTTTGAACAATAGGGATTTGACCTAATAGAGGAACCTGCAATTCTTGTGCCAATTTTTTACAACCTTCCTTTCCGAAAAGG
>CALGCE010000029.1 GCA_937884625.1 uncultured Clostridia bacterium | reverse complement strand
GTTTTGAAAGTATTATCATTTTCACAGCAAAAAAGTAACACTCAAACTTTGATATTAATATCTTTTACATATGATTTTTTGAGTGTTATTTTTTCTTTTTTATATGACGATGAATTGTCAAACTAAGTGCAACACATTTTAAGACATACTTCAAACAAATCAGCAGGTTTAAGGTAGTTTAAAACTTTTTTGGGTCTGGCGTTAATTAACGCCAGATTCTTTTTTAATGTCGTAGGACTAACTCTTGAAAGATTTCTGCCTTTAGGATAAAATTCCCTCAATAAACCATTCAAATTCTCATTTGTCCCCTTTTGCCAAGCACAGTAAGGATCAGCAAAATATACATTACAATTAAGCTCTTCTTCAATTATTCGCCAATTTGCAAACTCTGTTCCTCTGTCACAAGTGATTGATTTGACTGCCTCATCAGGAAATTCCGATAAGGCAGCAATAACTGCTTTTGCCATTGTATCAGCATTTCTGTTTTGCATTTTTATTGCTATGTAGTACCTTGTTTTTCTTTCAGCAAGGGTTGCAAAACATACTTTCGATTTTCCTCTGCCTGATACTACCGTATCGGCTTCCCAATGCCCAAATTCCTGCCTTTTGTAAACACTTTTATCTCTTTTTCTTATTGACTTTCCCAGATTGAATTTTCCTCTTGTTTCCTTTTTACCTCTGCTTTTTCCTTTTCGCCTTAATACTTTCAGGTTGACATCTATATACTTTTCATATATCCATCTGTAGATAGTTTTTGTTGACGGCATTTTCATTTCACAGGGTGTATTTGATATTTGTTCCGGTGACCACGTCATCAACAACTTCTCTTTTATGTTATCCAGCAACTCCTGTTCCCTAAACATACCTCTATGACAATAAGAACGTCTTAAAAGATATTTCTTTTGTGCTGTGTGGGGGTAATATGTCGGTATGTCATACATGTGGGTACAGTTCCTTCGAAGTTCTCGTGATACGGTACTTACACTTCGTCCTATTAGTTTTGCTATTTTTCGATAACTGTATCCTTTTACATAATATTCTCGTAGACAACACCGTTCTTCTATGGTAAGATGTGTATAGTTCATATGAATCCTCCTTGGTTTTTGTTTTTTCGCTAACTACATTATACCATGGATTTATATGAACTGTTTTCTTTTTTTATGGCATCATTTTGCTTTTTTGTTTTTGCGGCGGCCTTATCGTTTGTTACGGTCCCATAAGATACAACTGCCACTAAAACTATGCAAACCGCAACAATGATGTAAAACATATTATTTTTCTTTTTTGCTTCTTTATATTGCATCATTTATTATCCTTTCTTTTGTATGCTTCGGTATAGTTATTATCGGCAGGATATGTTAATAATATTCTTAAAAATTGTTTACATTTAATTTACTTTGAGTTAATAATTCTTTTTTACAATATAATTGCACCGAGGAAAGCATTTTTCGGTAATAAAACCCCTTAAAAGAGACAGCTCTGTTTTACGCTTTAAGACGGAGTTGTTTCTTTTTATTGTAAGTTATAAAAAAATGTGTTATATTTTAATTAAGGTGATTAACAATGAAGCTTATATTTGTAAGACACGGCGACCCCGATTATCCTAACGATTCTTTAACCGAAAGAGGTTTTAAGGAAGCCGAAATATTAAAAGAGAGAATAAAGGAAATACCCGCAAAGGAATCCTCCTGTTCCCCGCTCGGAAGAGCGCAAAGAACAGCCGAGCCGTCATTAAAGTTGCTAAATAAAACAGCGGTTACACTTGACTGGCTTCGTGAATTTCCGGGTAAAATAATCGACCCGAGAAACGGCAAACCGCATTTTCCGTGGGACTTTTTGCCGTCTTACTGGACTAAACAGCCCGACCTTTATGATAAGGATAAGTGGATAGATACTGAAATTATAAATACGGGCGATGCACCCGAAGTTTACCGTTATGTTATAAGAGAGTTTGATAATTTTCTTAAAGAGCACGGTTACGAAAGAGAAGGCGGATATTATAAAGCCGTTAAGCCTAATAAGGACGCTATTGTGTTCTTTTGCCATTTCGGTGTGACATGCGTAATATTAGGACATTTGTTAGGCATTTCTCCAATGGTGCTTTTGCATGGTTTGGTTGCGGCACCT
>CALGCE010000028.1 GCA_937884625.1 uncultured Clostridia bacterium | reverse complement strand
TTAAGTATGGCGAACAGGCAGATAAAGAAATGAAACGAAAGTGGCAACAGTATGAAAACAGGTAAATTGTTGCTTATACAAAAAGGGGGAATTTTGATATGAAAAACCGTAAATTAACGGGTACAAAAATCAACCTTTCGGGTGAAAATACAGCATTCTTTTTAATAATGTTACCATTTATGATTCTTTTCTTTATATTTAATATATTGCCGGTTTTAGCGTCAATTGTATTAAGTATGTTTGATTATGATATGGTATCAAGACCTATTCTTAACGGTTTTGATAATTATATCAGGATGGTAACCGACGACGAATTGTTCTTTAAGGTCGTGGGAAACACATTAAGATTTTCAATCGTTGCCGGACCGTTAAGTTTTATTTTGGCATTTTTGCTTGCGTGGATGATTAATGAATTTACACCGATGGTACGTGTTATTTTAACATTTGTCTTTTATGCTCCTGCACTTGTGGGAAATGCATATTTCATTTGGCAAGTATTCTTTTCAAGCGACAGTTACGGATATATGAATAGCATTTTGATGAATTTCGGTTTAATTAACGAACCGATAAATTGGTTCCAAAGTACCGAATATAATATGACGTTGATTTTAATAGTACAACTTTGGATGAGTATGGGTGTTTCGTTTTTGGCCAATATAGCAGGTCTTCAAAATGTCAACACAGAACTTTATGAGGCAGGTGCTATTGACGGTATTCATAACCGTTGGCAGGAATTATGGTACTTAACATTACCATCAATGAAACATATGTTGTTGTTTGGTGCGGTTATGCAAATTCAAAGCAGTTTCTCTGTAGGTGCTATTGCACAGACTATGATAGGTTATCCGAGTGTTGAGCATTCCGTAGATACAATTGTTCTTTTAATGACAGATGTGGGAACTGTTCGTTATGAGTTGGGGTATGCATCGGCAATGGCTGTTGTCTTGTTTATAATGATGTTTACTGCAAGAATTATAGTCGGAAAACTTTTCGGCAAAAAAGATTGATGGGTGAGGATTATGAGAATTAGTATTAAAAAACTAAAACGAGATGTATCTCATATTCCTCAATATAGAAGATATACTCGTACAAAAATAGGTAATTTTTTCTATTTTGCTTTTTTGACTCTTTTCGGTTTGTTTTCAGTCTTTCCGCTTTATTACAGTGTAATTACGTCTTTCAAACCGATAGATGAATTATTGATATTTCCACCTAAATTTTATGTTTTAAGACCTACGGTCGGTAACTATTTAGATATCCCGCCCTTACTTTCTAATTTGAATGTACCCCTTTCAAGATACATATTCAATAGTTTATTCGTATGTATTGTTACTACGGTATTAAGCGTTTTTATATCATCAATGGCGGCTTTTGTTATTTCAAAGGGAAGTATTAAGGGAAAAGATGTTATGTTTTGGGTAGTGCAGTTTGCATTGCTTTTTAATGCGTTTACATTGCAGATACCTCAATATGTTGTGACTT
>CALGCE010000027.1 GCA_937884625.1 uncultured Clostridia bacterium | reverse complement strand
AAGGTAGAGGAAATAAAAAATCCAAAAATCGGACTGCTCAATATCGGTACAGAAGATACAAAGGGCGACGAACTTCGCACACAAGCCTATAAATTATTAAGCGAGGCACCGATTAATTTCGTAGGCAATGTAGAGTCACGAGAGATGCCCAAAGGAGTGTGCGACGCCGTTATAACCGACGGTTTTACGGGAAATATTGCACTCAAACTAATTGAAGGAACCTCTATGACACTGTTTAAACTTATAAAACAGGTTATGTATAAAAGTTTTCTTAATAAACTTGCCGCTTTGGTACTTAAAAAAGATTTGTATAAACTTAAAAGCCTTATGGATAGTTCAGAGGTTGGAGGTGCGTTGTTGTTAGGCGTATCAAAGCCAGTAATCAAGGCACACGGAAGTTCTGATGCAAAGGCGATTAAAAATGCTATTCGTCAGGCGGTAAACTTTGCAAAAAACGGCGTTATTGATACTATCAGTTCAAATATTTAATTTGGAGAAGATTTTAAAAATGCAGTCACTTGAAAGCAAACTGAATTACAAATTTAATAATATAAAGTTGCTTAAAAATGCACTTACCCATTCTTCGTATGCAAACGAGGTCAGAAACGGTGTTACCTCAAACGAACGTCTTGAATTTTTAGGTGACTCTGTACTTTCCATAATCGTGTCGGATTATATTTATAAGCATTATCCTAATATGCCCGAGGGCGAACTTACAAGACTTCGTTCTTCCCTTGTCTGTGAAAAGGCACTTTGCGGTTTTTCAAGGGAACTTGAAATAGGCAATTATCTGTTGCTGGGAAAAGGCGAAGATAAAGGTGGCGGCAGGGAAAGAGACTCTATCCTTGCAGACGCATTCGAGGCGGTACTTGCCGCAATCTATCTTGACGGCGGTATGGAGGTTGCCCGTCGCCACGTTATGAATTTTGTACTGCGTGAACTTAAAAACACACACGAAGACGATACTTTTAAGGATTATAAAACCCTTTTGCAGGAGATTATACAGCGTAACCCCGAGGAGTCGGTAAGTTACATACTGACAGACGAACAAGGTCCCGACCACGATAAGACCTTTACAGTTGAAGTACGCCTTAATTCAAACGTAATCGGAAAGGGTAGCGGAAGCAGTAAAAAGAGAGCCGAGCAGATGGCGGCAAAACAGGCACTTGAACTTATGGGCGAAGAAGTATGAGTGTTAAACATTCCAATATTTCTATATTTGTACCGCATATCGGTTGTCCCAATATGTGCAGTTTTTGCAATCAAAGACATATAACGGGTATTAACAGAGCACCGCAGTCGGTTGATGTTGAAAAAGCGGTAGAAATTGCAAGTAAAAGCAAAAATTATAATCCCGATACTACCGAAATAGCCTTTTTCGGCGGAAGTTTTACCGCAATTAACAGAAACTATATGACCGAACTTTTAAAGACGGCGTATGAGTTTGTAAAAAGCGGTGTTGTGTCGGGTATTAGAATATCTACACGCCCTGACGCAATTGACGAAGAAATACTTAAAATTTTAAAACAGTACGGTGTTGTGGCTATCGAACTTGGTGCACAAAGTCTTGACGATACGGTGCTTAAAATGAACAACCGTGGTCATACCGCTTTTGACGTTAAAAATGCGTCCTTTTTAATAAAGCAGAGCGGTTTTTCTTTGGGACTTCAAATGATGACGGGTCTTTACGGCGACAGTGACGAAACTGCCTTAAAAACGGCAGAAAATATCATATCTTTAAAGCCTGATACGGTAAGAATTTATCCTACGATAGTGCTTAAAGATACCGATTTGGGTGCACTTTACTTAGACGGTTGCTATAAACCGCAAACTTTGGAGAATGCAGTTAAATTATCATCGGAATTACTTCAAATGTTTTATGATGCTGATATTAAGGTTATAAGGCTCGGTCTTCACACGATAGAAAAAGATGCCTATTTGGCGGGACCATGGCACCCGGCATTTAGTGAACTTTGTCAGTCAAGGCTCTATTTTGATAAGGTAACCTCACTTTTAAAAGAAAAGGGAGATTATACTGTTTTTGTGAATAAATCAAGTGTTTCTAAAATGACGGGACAGAAAAAATCAAACATAAAATTGCTATATGATTTGGGATATAAATGTAAGATAAAAACCGATAACAGTTTAAAAGATTATCAAGTAAGGGTTGAAAGGGGTTAGGAAATTGCTTTTAAGTTCTATTCAAATTCAGGGATTTAAGTCCTTTGCCGATAAGACTACGCTTAAATTCGGCAGGGGAATTACTGCCGTAGTAGGACCTAACGGAAGCGGAAAAAGTAATATATCCGATGCCGTTCGTTGGGTACTCGGAGAGCAATCGACCAAAAGCCTTAGAGGACAGTCAATGGAGGACGTTATTTTCGGAGGTACCGATACACGCCGTCCGCCCGGATTTTGCGAGGTAACCCTTAATATTGACAATGCAGACAGAACTCTTAATTTTGATAATGATTTCGTTTCGGTAACGAGAAGATACTACCGTTCCCACGAAAGCGAATATATGATAAATAATGTATCGGTGCGTCTTAAAGACGTACACGAACTGTTTATGGATACGGGACTCGGCAGGGACGGTTATTCAATGATAGGTCAGGGTAAAATTGACAATATCATAAGTTCCCGTTCGGACGAACGCCGTGATATTTTTGAAGAGGCGTCGGGAATATCAAAGTACCGCTACCGCAAGACAGAGGCTGAAAGAAAACTTGTTTTGGCAGAGGAAAACCTTTTACGTCTTAAAGATATAATGGACGAACTTGAATCAAGGATAGGACCTCTTGAACAGCAGAGCAAAAAAGCCGAGAAGTTTTTAGAGTTGGCACAGAGCAAAAAGGAACTCGAAATAGGTCTTTGGCTTTATACCCTTAATAATTCAAAGGACGCACTTCGTACACAGGAAAGTAAAATTGCGGCGGCTCAACTTAAATACAGAGAAATAGAACAGGCTCTTGTAGATTTTGATGCGATGATGGATAAGAACACCTCAGAGTTTGCACGTCTTACAACCGAAATTGAAAATAAAAGAAACCTCATTGCCGAAATCAATGAAGAATCGGTAAAAATCGAGGGAAATATAGGTGTTATAGAAAACGATATAGGTCATAATAACGAGTATATCGAACGCCTTAATGATGAAATTGCACAACTTGGTTCAAGTGACGATACTGCACGTCGGGAAATCGAAAACAAAAGGGCACAGGCAGAAGAAAAACAGCAATTAATCAACTCTTTAAAAGAGAATTTACATACACTTGAAGAAAGTCTTTCAAACCTTTTGACTGATAGTGAAAGTATTTCACGAAAAATTGAAGAACTCTCAAAATCCCTTAACGTCTTATCTGCTGATATATCGGATAAGCGTGTGGAAATGATGAGTGCCGATACCTCAATAGACGAAATACAGTCAAGAGCAGGAGTGGTAGATACACTTATTGCCCAAAACACCGATGAAAAACAAAAGGCAGAAAAAGAATTTGAAGAAACAAATTTAAAATCTTATATTCGTCAGTTGTATATTGAAAATAAGGAAAATTTTTTAGTGGTGCAAAATGCTTTTGCCAGCGGCTATGAAGTGGATGTCATTATCAAAGACAGAAAAGTGGATCATAAAAAAAATAAAAAGAAGTTGGCTATTTGTGGCTTTGGTGATTCTATTTTGGAAGGGGTCATTCATGATGCTCAAACCAAAAGGTATCATATCTTGCAAGATAACTTTGTGGCGTTGTCCGGACAAAAGTTAAATGTTGATTGGCGTAATTTTGCGCGACACGGATCAACGGTGATAGAAGGTGAAAAGCAACTTTCTAACCATTTAAATCAAGTCAAGGAAAGTGATTATATTTTGCTTTCATTTGGGGCTAATGAAAGTAATTATGATTGGGATGGTATTTCTAAAAACCCTGATAAAAAACATACCCCTAAATTAGGTATAAAAGAATTTCACCAAAAATATGTGGCCTTGATTCATCGCATACAAAAAATGGGTAAAATGCCTTTGCTCCTTTCAATGGTGCCGGTGGGGTCTGATAATTTTTATCAAACGATTTGTCAGGGACGTAATGCTCAAAATATTTTAAAATTTTTGCGTGGGGATGTTGGTAATATTTATCGTTGGAATAGTATGTATAATTTTGAAGTCTTTAAGGTGGCCCAAGAAACAAATGTGCCTGTGGTTGATATTACGACAAATTTTTTAAAAGAATTGGATTCTGTCAGGGAAAAATTCTTAGAGA
>CALGCE010000026.1 GCA_937884625.1 uncultured Clostridia bacterium | reverse complement strand
GAGGGCTGCCTTACCCTCGAGAAGCTTGAGGCTATGACCTGTGTATGCTCTGTTGGTCTTGATATGATTGCAATTCCCGGCTCCACCACTGCAGCTACCATAAGCGGTATTATCGCAGACGAGATGGCAATCGGTATGGTGAACCAGAAGACTACCGCAGTCCGTGTGATTCCTGTCATCGGCAAGAGCGTTGGCGAGACCGTTGAGTTCGGCGGTCTGCTGGGCTATGCTCCCATCATGCCAGTGAATCCCTTCTCCTGTGAGGAGTTCATCAGCCGCAAGGGAAGAATTCCCGCCCCCGTTCATTCCTTCAAGAACTAAGAGGAATATTTTTAAAATATTATAGGCTGGATAATTATTTTGAAAAGAGTAATACATTTGATTGTAATAGAAAGAAGTAACAGGGAATATATTCCAGGATTACGATTTTCTCTTATTATTTTCATTGCGGCATCAAGTGTGCCCTGCAGGTCAAGCTCGGAGTTGTCGAGCATAACTGCATCGGAAGTACCGTCACAAATAATGTGATGGAAGTCCATAAACAGATAATTACCGCTCATAGTTTTATAAATTGCCGTTCTGTAAAGTGGCGAATTTAAAAGTTTAAACGGACGTACAAGTGCAGAGATTTCGGGAAGTTTTGCACACTCGATTATCGGTACTTGTACTTCGGTACCGTCATTACGCTTTGCACGAACATTGCCCTCACTGTCGGTAAACAGTGTGGTTTTTGCATATGAGTGTGCGTTAATAGTATCCTTTACCGCATTTGAAAGTTTTTCAAGGTCTACATTATTACCAATTTTTAATAACAGCGGTATATTGTAAACGGTGGTATCAGGCGAGGACATACACTCAACAAAAATACCGTTTTGCGTTTGGGTAATCGGATAATCGGGCAAGAGTGCAAAACTCTCCTGCGGTGCCGCAAACGATATAAACTGTTCGAGTTTTTCTACCGTTTCGTTAGCCTTAATATCCGAAATTTTAACGGCAATATCAAACTTTTCGGATAACTCTACATTAAGTTTTATAGCACCTATTGAGGTAAGACCTGCATCGTAAATATTGGTATTAATACCAAATTCGCTGTGACCTATAACTGCTGATACTATATCAAATATCTTTTGTTGCATATCGTTTTTGGGTGCAACAATATTACCGCTAAAACTACGTTCGGGAACAGGCAGTGCTTTTCTGTTTACCTTTTGGTTTTGGTTAAGCGGTATTTTATCAATCCTCATAGTAACGGCAGGAACCATATAGGGCGGTTTCTCTGCCCTTATAAATTCGTTTAGTGCATCAACCGATACAGTGCTGTCACAGACGACGTAGGCTACTATATATTTACCTCCCGAAGGCTCGTCAAATGCGGCAACGGTAGCATCTTTAATACCGTCAAAACGGCGGATTACTTCCTCAATTTCGGTAAGTTCTACCCTAAATCCTCTTACCTTTACCTGTGCATCACGGCGACCTACAAACTGCAAATTACCGTCACCCAAAAGGCGTACTATATCTCCCGTGCGGTAAACCCTTTCGTAACCTTTTTGAGTGGTAAAGGTGTTTTCTCCGTACGCCTCCGCCGTTTTTTCAGGACGGTTAAGATAACCCCTTGTTACGTGTGCACCTGAAATCCAAAGTTCGCCTACTGCACCTATTGGTAACATTTTACCGCTTTTATTAACAACGTAAAGTTTTAGATTATCGACTGCCCTGCCTATCGGAACATCCTTATATTTGCGGTCTACTAAAAATGCACTCGTAATAATAGAGCCCTCGGTAGGACCGTAAAGATTATACAGTTTAAATCCTTCGGGAACATCGGGAGGTGTAAGTTTTTCTCCTGCAACCGACAGATGACGCAACGTATCAAGCCCACCCATCTGAGCGAACTGTCTGCCTACCTGTGTAGTCATTACGGTATGTGTAATGCCGTTATCGTTAAAGTATTTTTTAAGTGCAGGGAAATCAAGACGAATTTCCTCTGAAATTATATGTAACTGTGCACCGCTCGTAATTGCAGGGTATATATCAAAAGCGTGTGCGTCAAAGCCGTAACTTGCATACTGCGTAAGGCGTGAATTTTCGTCAATTTCAAAATACTTCTTTACCCATTCGGTAGTAACAAGGGTATTTGAATGTTCAAACA
>CALGCE010000025.1 GCA_937884625.1 uncultured Clostridia bacterium | reverse complement strand
ACATTGTTTTGACAAACAAAAGCACAAAAATCAAAACAGCTATTGTGAAATTAGAAAAGAATGAAAAACTTGTTTTGTTTGCTTTTGTTGGAAAAGATAATTTTTTGGATTTTTCCTCTGAAAATATTAAAACATTGCAGTTTTATTTGAAACTGCTTGAAAGTAAACTTGATATTAAGAGCATTACCGCTATGGTGCAAAAAGAGGCGGCAGAGCGTCTTTGTGCCAAAGTGGGAAGCAGGGAAGCAGGAGCGGTTACGGTGGCGGTTGATTACTATTCGTCTGCAAAGGTACTTTTTGATGTGCCGAAAGAAAGTTTTATGCCCTCTCCAAAGGTCAACTCTGCGGTTATAAAACTTGATATAAGAAAGGAACCGCCGATTAAGGTAAAAGACGAAAAGATGTTTTTTAAGGTAGTTAAGGCTTGTTTTGCACAACGCAGAAAAACGCTTTTAAATACAGTTTCAAATACCCTTAACATAGATAAAAATACATTGCGTAAATATTTGGAAGAAATAGGTTTAGAGCAAAGCGTCAGGGGAGAGCAATTAAGTATTACGCAAATAGCACTTTTATCGGATAAAATTAATTGTTAAACATAGTTTATTGTGTACAAAAATGGGAATAGTAGTAATGTAAAAAACATTACGGAGGCATAAAAATGGACACAAAACAAACTGTAAGACTTTTAAGGGAATGTGACGCAGGAATAAAAATGGGCGTTTCCGCCATTGATGACGTAATAGATTACGTAAAAAATGAAGAGTTTAAGGATTTGCTCAATGACAGTAAAAACGAGCATGATAAACTAAAAGGCGATATACAGTCTTTACTTGATAAGTACCACGACGACGGTAAAGACCCAAGTGCAGTAGCAAAGGGAATGTCGTGGATGAAGACAAATGTAAAAATGGCGGTAAACGAGTCGGACAATACAATAGCAGACCTTATGACGGACGGTTGCAATTCAGGTGTAAAGTCACTTCATCGGTATCTTAATCAATATACAAACGCTGATACCAGTGCCAAGGATATTACCAAAAGACTTGTTAATATCGAAGAACGCCTTGCGGTAGATATACGCAGATTTCTTTAAAATTAAGTAATATAAAACGGTATGCATCTCATATGATTAGTTGTATGAGGTGCATACCGTTATTTTGTTTGTATACAGTCTGAGCCACTGTGATATAGGTCACAGTGGCTCGTTGCCTGAATTTATACGCTTTTCGTTTTCACTTTCAATTTGTGCCATTACCGTACTTGGTTTCATATCAAGTGCCAAACAGATTTTATAAAAGGTTTCAAGAGTGGGTTTTCGTTCCCCACGCTCTATGGCACTCAAATGAGTTCTTCCTATTGCCGCAAGTCCGCTTAACACTTCTTGTGACAAATTACGCTTTTCCCTGCAACTTTGTATTATCCTGCCAACGATTTCAGCGTCTAACATCATAAGACACCCCTACTTTAAGTATAGTATGTGTTAAAGCAGATATTGAATACATATGTTGACAATTGAACACAAATGTGTTATATTCAAACTGTGATAATTTTGTAAAAAAGAGGCGTAAAATGAGAAAATTTTTACATAAAAACATAAAACACGGTTTTACTCTTACTGAACTGTGTGTAGTTATGGCAATAGCGGCAATAGTCGGTACAATGACAACTACCTGTATTATATATTTTTGGGGCCAAAAACGTGAAATTACAAGTCAGGCAAAGACGATTTCCGAAATATCAACTGCTAAAAGTGCGGTTAATGATTGGTTAAGGGTGTATGATACTGCCGATTATGAAATAATAGAGCATAACAGTGGTAAAGGACTTATTGCACAAAAAAATAATGAAAATCATTTGGTTTTATTTGATAAAAAGACCGTCACGGCAGACGGGGGCAGTAAAACAGATGAATTTGAAAGCATAACAAATCTGTATTTTAATATACGGGAAAGTGAAAAAACGGTGAAAGTGACCGTAGTATACGGCAAAAATGACGAGGAACAGGTAATATTGCTACCGCTTTTTTCAGATGTTACAAGAGAGCGTGTTATCAAGTGAAAAATCATCAAAAAGCGGAGGAGCCGGCAATGAATTTTAAATTTTTTAAAAATAAAAAAGGTTTCAGTTTGGTTGAATGTACGGTATCGTTGCTGTTATTTTCGATTATTACAACCTCTGTTTTAACGGTTTTTTCCGTTTCACGAAATCAGATAAAAATACAAAACGAAAAATACAAAGTGGATTTATTGGCGGATAATATTTTATCGGGCTTTCAGGGTTGTAATGATTGGGACAGTTTTAGAAGTCTTTTAAAAACTGATTTAAAAATAAATACCGATGACGTGCAGTCGGAAGAAGAAACCATACCTATCGGTACAGACGGGGGAATAGGGGAGTACGGTTTTGATACCGATAACATACCCGTCCCTGTACCATTTGAAAAAATAGTTGTAAAAGACGGTTATGCAACATTTGA
This sequence comes from uncultured Clostridia bacterium, assembly GCA_937884625.1. Classification (GTDB taxonomy): domain Bacteria; phylum Bacillota; class Clostridia; order Oscillospirales; family Acutalibacteraceae; genus UBA737. The sequence goes on along the minus strand of CALGCE010000025.1, from coordinate 491 downwards.
GGATAAAGATAAAAATAAACTTGTATCGTTTGCAGGGGATTATCCTGACAATAAACTGACCGAAAATAACGATTTCGAGTGGAAACCGAATGACTTTTATAACGAAACTAAAAATAGGGTATCATCACGTATGGTACTTAACGGCAAGGCATATCCTGCTATTGCGGTAAGCAGTTATGATTTTACATTGGAGATAGACGAATCAAACGTTTCGCTTAAAATGGGGTCAATGGAAAACGGCGTCACACAACCGGCGTGTGATTTTGATAAGTTTTTACTAAATAATAAATATTACCTTAAATGTAATCAAAAAGTAGATACAAGAGGCTTAACGTTATATTACCGTTTTCAGGTTTTTAATGCCGAAGATAATAAGGAAGTTAAGGTTGACGGTAAGAATTTGTATTATTGTATTTCGATCAATTCACTGACTGCCGGACTTTTGTGTATAACCGATATGCAAAGATTCGTTGCCGGGACTAATGATAATG
>CALGCE010000024.1 GCA_937884625.1 uncultured Clostridia bacterium | reverse complement strand
GTACGGTATTAATAATGTGCTTAATAAGATCCTCTGCTATTTCTATAATGTCGGGAAGTTCGGCAAAGGCAACTTCGGGCTCAACATGCCAGAACTCGGCAACGTGACGGGGAGTGTTGCTCTTCTCCGCCCTGAAAGACGGACCGAAAGTGTATATTTTACCAAACGCCATAGCGGCAACTTCGCCCTCTAACTGACCTGAAACCGAAAGTGCGGCACGTCTGCCGAAAAAGTCGTTTTCGTTGTACTCTTCTTCTGTTTTATATTCGTTTGAGTAGCCTATCGTGGTTACCTTGAACATTTCTCCTGCACCCTCGCAGTCACTTGCGGTTATAAGAGGTGTATGGATATAGCAGTAATTCCTGCTCTGGAAAAACTCGTGGATACAAGCCGATATTACCGAACGTACACGGAATACGGCATTAAAGGTGTTGGTACGCACCCTAAGGGCAGGAATTGTCCTCAAATATTCCAAAGTGTGACGCTTTTTCTGTAACGGGTATTCAGGCGGACAAATACCTAAAACGGCAATTTCTTCTGCGTTTATCTCAACGCTGTCCTTTGCTACGACCGACTTTACAACCGTACCGCATACTTTAAGAGAGGTACCGAGTTTAAGATATGCCGACGGGTCGTCTATTACTGCCTTGTCAATTACTATTTGCAGATGTTTAAGAGATGTGCCGTCGTTAAGTTCCAAAAACGCCATATTTTTAGAATCCCTCGACGTACGCACCCAACCGCAAACGGTAACTTTTTGTCCGATATAATCCTCATTTTTAAAAACTTCAACAATGTCGGTATGCTTCAAAACCATCACTCCAAAATAAAAATAAAAAAAGCGTCATTCGTCCAAAAAAATTAGGACGAATAGACGCATTATCCGTGGTGCCACCTAAATTACCGTAAAAAAACGGTCAACTCAAATAAGGAAAACCCTTATATCGATTTAACGCATCGTCTACGGCGTACCTACTGACCAAATTAAAAATGAGGCTTTCAGTTTGCAACTCCGAAGTGTTCTTCACGCCGTGCGTATCACCGCATTTACACTCCCTGCGGTTCACTTAACACCGTTTACGGCGATACTTTTCTTCATCATAGCCTTTAATAAAATATATGAAAATTATAACACCGTTATTATATGTTGTCAAATGTTTTTTAGTATCAAACTGTATTTATTGCACAAACAAAAGGCCCCCTTGCCTAAAGGGGGCTGTCAGCGTAAGCTGACTGGGGGATATACTTTATCTTTTGCTGTGAAATAATTGGTCAGTTTTTCCCGACCTTATTAATATATCATATCCCTCCACCACTTCGTGGTCCCCCTCCCTTTAGGCAAGGGAGGCATTAGATACAGTTATAAATAAAGTTTGCTATAAAAACTAAATTGACTTTTTTAATAATGCAAAGTATAATATCGGTATAAAACAGTCGGATTTAAGGGGCGTTTTGGTTTGGCAAATAAGCACAGCAAAGGTTTTTCAAAAAAGATGCCAATTTACATAACAGGAATAGTTTTGGCGTTACTTCTTGCGGTTGTCTTGACCGTTGTTTTGTTGCGTGTATTAAAAAAACAGGATTTAAACGAACCGTCGTCGGGATTACAGTCGGTTATATCATCTGTACCGTGTATTGTAAGCAGTGAGGCGGTAAGTGAGGAAAGCAGCAGCAGTGCCGTCAGCAGTAAGGCGGTTACATCTACCGTTAACAGTGTGACAAGGGAACTTAAAAAGCAGAGTGATGAAATAAAGCAAACCAAAGAAAATACGGTTAAGGTAACTAAAAGTGAAATAGATTTTTCATCGCTTAGTAAACGTTCGGTAGGACTTGCGGTTAACTATTTACCGCAAAATCCCGAACTTCCTACGGGTTGTGAGATAACCTCTCTTACAACGGTGCTAAACTACTACGGTTATAACGTTTCAAAGACCGTTATGGCGGATAAGTACCTTGAAAAGCAAAACGCACCTGCGGATTGGACAAAGGTGTTTATGGGAACTCCTTTTGACCCACACAGTTTTGGTTGTTACGCACAGCCGATAACAAATGCGGCGAACAAATTTTTTGCCGACAACAAGAATAAACATATTGCATATAACAAAAGCGGAATAGCGTTCTCTGCCATACTGTCTGAAATTGACAACGGCAGACCCGTCGTAATTTGGGGTACTATGCAAATGAAAGAGGCGTACAAGACCGTCAAGTTTAATATTGACGGTAAGACTATGCAGTGGATAGCACCTGAACACTGTCTTGTGCTTATAGGGTATGATATTGACAGAGGCGTTGCTATTATGTCGGACCCGCAAAGGGGAATAGTAGAGTACGATATTTATACGGTAAAGCAAAGGTACGAATCAATGTGCAGTCAGTGTGTGTTTATAAGGGAAAATGAAAACTATGTGGAGGAAGAGCCTCCGACAGAAAGTGACGAAAGTGGCAGTTCCGATACTTCAAGCGAGAGGGAAGAAAATCCGCCTACGGAGAGTTCAGATAGCGAAGATACCCAAACAGAAATCGAAACAGGAGACGAAAGAAATGCTGAAAATTAACAATCTTACCAAAACCTACGGTGAAGTAAAGGCGGTAGATAACCTGACTTTACATATTAAATCAGGTGAAATTTACGGCTTTATAGGTCATAACGGCGCAGGGAAAACGACTACGCTTAAATCGGCGGTCGGAATATTGCAGTTTGACGGTGGCGAAATACTTATAGACGGTACTTCTGTAAAGCAAGACCCGATTGCCTGCAAAAAGAAAATAGCATACATTCCCGACAATCCCGACCTTTACGATTATATGACGGGAATAGGATACCTGAACTTTGTAGCCGATATTTTCGGTGTTGAGGCAGAAAAGCGTAAGGAACTGATTGAAAAGTATGCCAAAATATTTGAGATAACCGATAATCTCTCGCAAAATATTTCTTCGTATTCTCACGGTATGAAGCAGAAACTTGCGGTAATATCGGCACTGATTCACACGCCGAAACTGATAATAATGGACGAACCGTTTGTAGGGTTAGACCCCAAAGCATCTCACGAATTAAAGGGCATAATGCGTGAGATTTGTGATAACGGCGGTGCGATTTTCTTTTCTACCCACGTACTCGAAGTCGCAGAAAAACTCTGCGACAAGGTGGCAATTATAAAGGACGGCAAACTTATTAAGTCGGGTACTATGGCCGAGGTCAAGGGTGACAGTTCGCTTGAATCGGTATTCCTTGAATTGGAGGACTGATTATGCTTAAAGCGTTGATAAAAAAGCAGTTATTGGAACTTAATTCGTTTTACTTTACCAACAGAAAAACGGGTAAACGCCGTTCCAAACTTTCGGCTTCACTTTTAATAGGTGTGTTTGTACTGCTTTTCGTTTATTTGGGCGTAGTATTCTACGGTGTAGGCAGAATGTTTGTACCGCTTTTGCTGTTAGACAACGATTGGCTCTACTTTTCCCTTATGGGAATAATGGCGATTTTGTTCGGCGTTTTGGGTACGGCGTTTAACACTGCGGCAGGACTTTACCACGCAAAGGATAATGATTTGCTTTTGTCTATGCCCATTGAGCCCTACAAAATAATAATTTCAAGGGTAGTAGGCGTGTGTGCTTTTGGGTGGCTTTTTGAGTCGGTCATAATGATACCTGCATTGATAGTCAGATTTACGGTGGTCAAGGTTTATCCCTTAACCGTTGTCTGTTCGGTTATTACCTACTTAATAATTGCGGTTTTCATTACGGCACTCTCCTGTCTGCTCGGATTTTTGGTTGCCGTAATTTCCGCAAAGTTTAAAAATAAGAGTTTTGTAACGGTAATCCTTTCACTTGCCTTTATCGTCGCTTATTATTACTTCTTCTCAAAAGCAACGGGAATTTTAGGTTCGTTGGTAGCAAAAAACGAAAAGGTTGCAAAAAGTATAAAGGGTTGGCTTTATCCATTCTACCTTTTAGGTAACGGTGCCGAGGGTAATGTGGTTTCTCTGCTTTTATTCTTCGGAATTACTTTACTGCTTTTATTAATCGTAGCGTTTCTTCTCTCCAAAACCTTTACGGGTATTGCAACCAAAAGCGAAACGAATGATAAGAAAACTTACAGCGATAAGAGTATTAAGGTGTCAGGTCTTGAAGCAACGCTTCTTAAAAAGGAATTTAAGCATTACATAGGCAGTGCGGTTTATATGCTTAACTGCTCTCTCGGTACGTTTGTTGTACCCGTTATGGCGGTATGTGCTGTTATTTGGAAACAAAAGTTAAGAGAAGTTATTTATATGTCGGGCATAAAAAGCGGATTTATACCGATTATCGCACTGACGATTGTTATTGCGGTGCTTTCTATGAACGACCTTACTGCACCGTCTATCTCTTTGGAGGGTAAAAATCTTTGGATACTTAAATCAATGCCTGTCGATACCCGTAAGATTTTCAGGTCAAAGATTAATATGCAACTGATTTTAACAACACCCGTTGCGGTGCTTCTTACGGTGTGTCTGGCGTTTGTGCTCGATTTAAACTTTTCAACCGCTGTTTATATGGTCTGTGCGATAATAGTGTATACCTTTCTTTGGGCCCACTTCGGTCTTTTTGTCAACCTTAAAATGCCAAACCTTGAATGGACTAACGAAGTAATACCCATTAAACAAAGTTTAAGTGTCATTATAGTTTTGTTAGGCGGTTTTGGTGTTGCCGTATCCTTTGCGTTAGGCGGTTACTTCGCCATTAAAATTATGAGTGCAGAAACTTATATTTTGGCAGTTCTGGTATTATTTGCCATACTTTCAAGGGTAATTAATACTTGGCTCGATAAAAACGGTGTCGAAATCTTCAAAAATTTATAAAAATATTAAAAATCCCCTTGAAGTCAAGGGGATTTTGTTATATAATAAGGCTTATTAATTTTGAATTTCGGGGGAATTTTTATGTCAGCAAATGTTAGACCGGAAACTATGGAACGCATTACCACTTTACCTCTTGCAAATGCTTTTATAGACGAACAGGTAGCACTACTTCGCAATCAAATAGGCGATAAAAAGGTGTTACTCGCACTTTCGGGCGGTGTAGACAGTTCGGTGGTAGCAGCCCTTCTTATTAAGGCTGTCGGCAAACAACTTGTGTGCGTTCACGTAAATCACGGACTTTTGCGTAAGGGCGAGCCTGAACAGGTGGTAGACGTATTCAGAAACAAGATGAATGCAAACCTCGTTTACGTTGATGCGGTTGACCGTTTTCTTGATAAACTTGCAGACGTTGCGGAACCCGAAGAAAAGCGTAAAATAATAGGCGGAGAATTTATCCGTGTGTTTGAAGAAGAGGCACGTAAACTTGACGGTGTTGAGTTTTTGGCACAGGGTACCATTTATCCCGATATTTTAGAAAGCGACGGCGTTAAGGCACATCATAACGTAGGCGGTCTGCCCGAGGATTTGAAATTCGAACTTGTAGAGCCTATCAAACTGCTGTTTAAGGACGAAGTAAGGGTAGTAGGTAAGGCGTTAGGTCTGCCCGACGGTATGGTATACCGTCAGCCGTTCCCCGGTCCCGGACTTGGTGTTCGCTGTACAGGTGCGATTACCCGTGACCGTCTTGAAGCGGTAAGAGAGTCGGACGCTATTTTGCGTGAGGAATTTGAAAAGAACGGACTTGCAGGAAAGGTATGGCAGTATTTTACGATAGTGCCCGACTTTAAGTCAACCGGCGTAATAGACGGTAAGCGTTTGTGGGATTGGCCGGTAATTATCCGTGCGGTAAACACAAGGGACGCTATGAGTGCTACAATTGAAGAAATACCCTACGCACTCTTGCAACATATAACCAACCGTATAATAAAAGAGGTCAAGGGCGTAAACAGAGTTCTCTACGACTTAACTCCAAAGCCAACAGGAACGATAGAGTGGGAGTGATTTTGCGAAGCAAAATCAACTATGATTGTTTTGCAAAAAACAATCATATCATCACATTTGCGAAGCAAATTCATAACTGTAAACTCATAACTAAAAATAGTTTAATTTATATTAGACACGGTGGCAGGGAAAATCCCTGCCACCGTTTTTCTATATTATGTAAAAATTTTATTTAACCTCTTGACAAATTTAATACTTCGTGATATGATGTATTACGCAAAGGGAGGTATAGTATGGATATTCAGTTAAAACGGGGGCTTTTGGATGTGTGCGTATTGGCTGCTATCAGGAGTGAAGATTCGTATGGTTATAAAATTATAAAAGATATGAAACCGTACATTGAACTTTCAGAATCGACTTTATATACCATTTTAAAGCGACTTGAAACGGCAAAGATGCTGACCGTCCGCACGGCAGAACACGACGGCAGACTTCGCAAGTACTACCATATTACCGATGACGGACTAAAACGTATTGATGAGTTTAAAAACGAATGGCAGGAAATAATGTCTATTTATCGGTTTGTAATTAAGGAGGATGATGTTGATGAATAAGCAAGAGTTTTTGGCACAATTACGCAAAGGATTGTCGGGGTTGCCCCAAGATGACATTGAGGAACGCCTGTCATTTTACAGCGAAATGATAGACGACCGAATGGAAGAAGGTCTATCGGAAGAGGCTGCCGTAAGTGACATAGGTACCGCCACAGAACTAATATCACAGATTATAGCAGATATTCCGCTTACGAAAATTGTAAAAGAAAGGATAACGCCAAAGAAAAAGTTAAGTGTGTGGGAAGTAATACTTTTGGTACTCGGTTCTCCGATATGGCTTTCACTTTTGATTGCCGTAATTGCCGTAATTCTTTCTCTTTATGTTGCGTTATGGTCTGTAATTATCGCCTTATGGGCAGTTTTTGTTTCTCTTGTTGGCTGTGTACTTGGCGGTATCGCAGGAGGGATAATCTTTGCTTGTTGCGGTAATGTTCTTACGGGAATTGCTACGGTAGGCGTGGGAATTGTCTGTGCGGGACTTAGTATTTTTATGTTTTTCGGATGCAAAGAAACAACAAAAGGTATTTTGATACTTACAAAGAAACTAGCCGTTTGGATTAAAAACTGCTTTATAAAAAAGGAGGAAGCGTAATGAACAGACTGACTAAAATGTGGCTTATTACAGCAACTTCTCTTGTGGCAATAGGACTGATTATATTTACGGCGGTAATGGCTTTATATAATTGGGATTTTACTAAGTTTAGTACAGAAAAGTTTGAAACTAACACCTATAATATCAGTCAAGAATTTAATAATATATCAATAAATACAGATACCGCAGACATTTTCTTTGCTGTGTCAAGTGACGGTATGTGTAAAATCGTTTGTAATGAATATAAAAAAATGAGATATTTGGCAGAAGTTAAGGACGATACACTTACTGTCAGCACAACCGACAATAGAAAATGGTATGACCATATCGGTTTGAGTTTTCATTCGCCTAAAGTAACGGTTTATCTTCCCAAAACGGAATATAACTTGCTTTCTGTAAAAGAAAGTACAGGCGATATTGAAATTCCGAAAGATTTTAAGTTTGCAAGTGGCGATATTTCTTTAAGTACAGGCAGTGTTGGTTTTTCAGCGTCGGTTGAAGAATTGATTAAAATAAAAACAAGTACGGGTGATATCAGGCTTCAAAATATATCGGCAGGTACACTTGACCTTTCTGTTTCAACGGGCGAGGTAAGTGTTTTAGATGTTACGTGCAAAAATGTACTGTCAAGCGGAAGTACAGGAGATATACATCTTAAAAATGTCAATGCCACAGAAAAAATCTCTATTAAGAGAAGTACGGGAAATGTGAGATTTGACGGCTCTGATGCCACAGAGATTTTTGTGAAAACCGGTACGGGAGATGTTGGCGGTTCGTTGCTTTCAGAAAAGGTATTTATCACTAAAACCTCTACCGGTGAAATTAGTGTACCTAAGACAACAACAGGCGGAAAGTGTGAGATTATAACATCAACCGGTGATATTATATTTAAATAATCACATAGCGATGTGAAAAAAACACCCCCGAAAGTCACTTAAATCAGACTTTCGGGGGTTGTTTTATTTTTACGCTTATCTTTTTAATAATATAATATCCCATACTGCCGTTAATGTAGCAACGGTACACACGGCAGTGGCGGAATAACCGACATCTACAACCGTAACTGTCA
>CALGCE010000023.1 GCA_937884625.1 uncultured Clostridia bacterium | reverse complement strand
TTTCGAGATAGTAAACGCCGACTCTGGCCCCCGGTTCGTTATCATAGATGATGCTGCTGTCATCAACGCCGACTGCCTTCATGGCACGGATGATGAAGGAACTCAGTGCATTGTCCGGAAGCTTGGTGATGTAGGAGGTCTTGCGTCCGAGAGAGGTCAGGCCGCACATGACATTCAGTTCAGAACCGCCCGGCTTGTTCTCAAGAACATCTGCACAGGCAAGACGTTCCTTTCCGACCGGAGAAAGACGGAGCATGACTTCGCCCATGCTGATGGCATCAAAACGCTTTTCCATGTCCTGTCGCCTCCTTAGTCCCTGGATCTTAGATGGATGGCGAATCCGCCGATCTCATCCTCGAGATAGATCGCGTTGAGAACTCCGTCAGCCTTGAACTTCGCGCTCTCTTCATTGAATTTGAAGCCGCGCGCTTCAAGCTCTGCCTTTGCACCTTCATAACCGGGCTTGCCGAGAAGTGCAAACATATTTTTCTTATAACTTTCCACACCCGGTTGGTCAAACGGATTAACGCCTAACATATATCCCGATACAGCACAAGCCTTTTCGAAGAAATAAATAAGTCTGCCTAAATTTTCTTCGTCTGCCTTGTCTACCGAAATGACGAGATTTGGAACGCCACCGTCGGTATGAGCAAGTACTGTACCCTCAAATGCCTTTTCGTTTACAAAAGACATTGTTTTACCTGCAAGGAAGTTAAGACCGTCACCGTCATTTTCTTCCCGTTGTATTGTTACATCACTGCCGTTATCGCCTATTGTTACGACGGTTTCAAACATTATTCTGCTTCCGTCCTGTATAAACTGACCCATAGAATGCAGGTCGGTAGAAAATGTAACAGAGGCAGGGAAGAGACCTTTATTATCCTTACCCTCGCTCTCTCCGAATAGTTGCTTAAACCATTCTGCCATCATAGTAAAGCGTGGTTCGTAACTTACAAGCATTTCTATCGATTTACCCTTACGGTAAAATGCGTTTCTGATAGCCGCATATTTATAGCAAGGATTGTTTTCTATATCAAGTACGTTATAATCTTTTGATGCGTCGTAAGCACCCTTCATAAGTTTATCAATATCTGCACCTGCTGCTGCTATCGGTAAAAGACCGACGGCTGTAAGAACAGAAAATCTACCGCCTACGTCGTCAGGCACTACGAAACACTCGTAACCCTCTTTATCGG
>CALGCE010000022.1 GCA_937884625.1 uncultured Clostridia bacterium | reverse complement strand
CAAAGGAAATAAACCCCGATTCTCCGTCAAAAAGAGAAATGGACGTTTTGCTTACATCGGGCGAACAAATTTCCATAGCTCTTTTGAGTATGGCGATAGAAAAGCTCGGATATCCCGTTATTTCTCTTTTAGGTTGGCAGGCAGGGTTTAACACCGATTCAAACCACGGTATTGCAAGAATAAAAAATATCAATACCGAAAGACTCAGAGCCGAGCTCGTCAAGAAAAAAATCATAATCGTAGCCGGTTTTCAGGGTGTTAACAGGTATGACGATTTGACAACCTTAGGCAGAGGCGGTTCGGACACTTCCGCTGTTGCCATTGCCGCCGCACTTCATGCGGACTGCTGTCAGATTTATACCGATGTTGACGGCGTTTACACCGCAGACCCGAGAAAAGTAAGCAATGCCAAAAAGATGGATTCCATAACCTATGATGAAATGTTGGAACTTGCTACTTTGGGTGCACAGGTTCTCAATAACCGTTCGGTTGAAATGGCAAAAAAATATAACGTTGAACTCGAAGTTTTATCAAGCCTTGAAAGAAAAACAGGTACTATTGTAAAGGAGACAGTTAAGATGGAAAAAATGCTTATCAGAGGAGTTGCAAAGGATAATAACGTAAGTTGTATTTCGGTAATAGGTTTAAAGGATGCACCGGGTGTTGCATTTAAACTCTTTAATAAACTTGCACAGCAGAAAATTAATGTTGATATTATTTTACAGTCGGTAGGACGTGACGGCACAAAGGATATTACCTTTACCGTATCGCAGTCACAAAGCAATGATGCTATAAAAGCAATTGAAACTCTTAAAGATACCTTTGATTATAAGTCGGTAAGCACTAACAATGACGTTGCAAAAATCTCCATTGTGGGTGCAGGTATGGAAAGCCATCCGGGAATTGCCGCAAAAATGTTTGAGGCACTTTACAGTGCGGATATAAACATTCAAATGATTTCAACAAGCGAAATTAAAGTTTCCGTTTTGATTGATTCAAAATATGCAGATAAGGCAGTACAGGTAGTACACGATGCGTTTATAAATTAAAATTTTGCCCATACTGAATTTGACAGTATGGGCAAAATTTTTTTGATTTTATTTTCTTGACCGAAAATAAGAAATATGGTATACTGATGTCTGTCGGTAAAGGAGGGAATGTCGGTGGAAAATACTAAAACCGTTGCGACCAACAGAAAAGCATTTTTTGAATATAACGTTTTGGAAAAATTTGAAACCGGTATTTCACTTTCAGGTACCGAAGTTAAGTCGATAAGGCAAGGCGGTGTAAACCTGAAAGATGCTTGGTGTAATATTGAAAACGGCGAAATGATAATCAAACAAATGCATATAAGTCCGTATGAATACGGAAATGTTTTTAATAAAAATCCAAAGCGTGACCGCCGTCTGCTTATGCATAAGCGTGAAATTATGCGTCTGTTCGGTGCCGTAAAACAGGAAGGGCTTACTATCATACCGCTATCCCTTTATTTTAAAGGCTCACTTGTAAAGGTACAGATAGGTCTTTGTAAGGGTAAAAAGATTTACGATAAACGTGCCGACGCCGCAAAAAAAGACGCTAACCGCACTATCGAAAGAACACTTAAAGAACAAAACCGATAATTTTAGGTGGAATAATAATATAAGCACTACTTCTTACCTATTACTTCTTACTTATTACTTAAAATACGGGGGCGTAAAGGTTTCGACAGGGAACTTGAACCAATGGAAGCGAGTAGCGGTGCGGAACCGCTTAAAAATCCGCAATTATAAATTAACTAACGACGATTTAATTAGAAACGCAGCCTGATTTCAGGTTGCCGTCCGATTTAAGAGTACCACGGCTTAAAAAGGGCGTCATTTAGTGGTGAACGTGAACGGAAGTTTGTTCCAACTGCCGTCATGAAGCAGGAACTACCAAGTATAAAAGTCTGACACCTGACGTTTGTATGAGGGAATTTTAAATAAGTGTCTGCACTCGGAGATGCCGTTGAGGATTGTTTTTTGGACAGGGGTTCAATTCCCCTCGCCTCCACCAGCCGAGGGGCTCGGCACCCAATTCGAGAATACAGTCAGTGCTAAAATTAAGTTTTTATAAATCTTACTAATAAATAGCAAAAATATTTTTTACGCGTGTTGTATTTATTGTATAGGAGAATTGTTAGATGATAACTAATATAATTTCAAGCAATATTTTTGTTACAAATACATTTTTTATGTAACATCGATTATTTTAACCCGTACTATATATAGACAAACATAATACCATACAAATCAATATGTTGACGTCATAATCCTCCTTAAATAAATTTACGAAGCATTGCTAATCCCTGTGTATAGCTCTCTGGCCGGGTTCAGCCTCTGCGCAAAACCTGTTATTTACAGTTCTGCACGCTCCCGAGGGGAGCCCGATCAGAGAGCCACATACCATACAACCGAATAGCAATGCGATTTAACT
>CALGCE010000021.1 GCA_937884625.1 uncultured Clostridia bacterium | reverse complement strand
CAATGGCTTACGAATCCTATAAAGTTGATAAGTTCGATACGGCTACAGGTGTATATACTCCAAGCAAAAATAACACGACCGATTCTATTATTTTCCGTGGAAAAATTCTTTTAGGCGATAAGTTTAAGGGTACTAACACAAATATCGGTTGGATCGGTTTAAGATCGTATCTAAACGTATCAAATAGCATAAGCATTTGGTTGAGAACAAACGAAGTATATTTAAAAACAAACAGTGGTGGCTCTTCGTTATATCTTGCATTTAGAAGTTACGATACGGTTTCGGACATTGCAAAATATGTCGAAGTCGTTGACGGAAGAACGTATTTAAAAACAAACGTTTATATTCCTATAGAATTTGCTATTCTTTCTGCTTCGATTTTTGTTTTATCATCGATTCTCGCAGAGATAACGGGCATAGACAACCCCCCTTAATTTTACTGAATTAAATCTCAGCCCTTGCCATTTTTTTACCTAAATAAATTAGGTACACACCCCTTCATAAAGTTCACTTACCCCAAGTGAAAGGAAAATGATGCAAATTACCTAACCCCTCCTATTCAGTATTGCACCATTACACTTTAATATCAGTATATTAACTAAATATTATCAAGTGCATAGTAATTGTAACACATATTAATACAAATGTCAATAGTTGTATTACAATTTTTTATATTTTATAAAAAAAGCAATATGTTTTTCAAAACACATTGCCGTTAATTTTATTTTTTATTACACTGATTTTTCATCACGCAACCGTCGCAACCGCACCCACAGGAAGATTTACCTTTTCGTTTATCTCTAATCATTTTAACAATAACCGCAATTACTGCAACAATTAAAATTACGCATACAATTACAGTGGATAAATTATTCTCTAACCAAACAAGCATAAAATTCCTCCCATTAATTTATTGAAAAGAATTATAAAAACCAAAATTACTTACGCCCAACAATAATATTGTTGGGCGTAAAACAATTATTATTCTTATTTATTAAGTGCTTCTTGAACTGCAACTGCACAGGCAACGGTCATACCGACCATCGGGTTGTTACCCGCACCTATAAGTCCCATCATTTCAACGTGTGCCGGAACTGATGAAGAACCTGCAAACTGTGCATCGGAATGCATACGTCCCATTGTATCGGTCATACCGTATGAAGACGGACCTGCACCCATATTATCGGGATGAAGTGTTCTTCCCGTACCTCCGCCTGATGCTACCGAGAAGTAGTTAACTCCGTTTTCAACACACCACTTTTTATATGTACCTGCAACGGGGTGTTGGAAACGTGTAGGATTGGTTGAGTTACCTGTAATTGAAACACCTACGTTTTCAAGTTTCATAATTGCAACACCCTCGGGAACGTTATCCGCACCGTAGCACTTAACGTCCGCACGGGCACCCTTTGAGAAAGCCTTTGTACTTACAACCTTGACTTCCTCCTTATATGGGTCAAATTCAGTTTCAACATAAGTAAATCCGTTGATACGTGAAATTATATAAGCAGCGTCTTTGCCAAGACCGTTAAGAATTACACGCAACGGTTTTACTCTTACCTTATTGGCATTAAGTGCAATTTTTATAGCACCCTCTGCCGCCGCAAACGACTCGTGACCTGCAAGAAAACAGAAACACTCGGTTTCTTCCGATAAAAGCATCTTACCTAAATTGCCGTGACCTAAACCAACCTTACGGTTTTCGGCAACCGAACCGTTTATACAAAACGCCTGCAAACCGATACCGATATTAGCGGCTGCAGTTGCGGCAGACTTATCGCCTGTACGCTCTGCCTCCTTAACGGCAATAGCGGAGCCTACCGTATAAGCCCATTTTGCATTTTCAAAACAGATAGGCTGTGTTTCCTGAACTATTGTATAAGGGTCTATTCCCTTTTTATCGCAGATTTCTTTACATTCATCAATAGACGAGATACCGTATTTTTTAAGAGTTTCGAGGATTTTTGCCTCACGTCTCTCATAACCTTCAAACTGTGCCATAATTTAGTACCTCCTTATTCCTTACGTGGGTCAATATACTTGACCGCACCGTCTTCTTTATTAAATCTGCCATAGTGACCTATTGATTTTTCGTAAGCCTCGTTTGGCTCCATACCCTTCTTAATAAAGTCGGTCATTTTGCCAAGGGAAACAAACTCATAACCGATAACCTCATCATTTTCATCAAGAGCCATTTTTGTACAGTATCCTTCTGTCATTTCAAGGTATCTTACGCCCTTTGCTTTGGTACCGTACATTGTACCTACCATTGAACGGAAACCTTTGCCCAAGTCCTCCATACCTGCACCGATTACAAGACCGTCATCAGAAAAGGCAGACTGACTGCGACCGTAAACTATCTGCAAGAAAAGTTCACGCATAGCGGTATTTATTGCATCGCAAACAAGGTCGGTATTAAGAGCCTCTAAAACCGTCTTTCCGGGTAATATTTCAGCAGCCATAGCAGCCGAATGAGTCATACCCGAACAACCGATAGTTTCGACCAATGCTTCCTCGATAATTCCGTTTTTAACATTAAGCGACAGTTTACAAGCCCCCTGTTGAGGTGCACACCAACCTACGCCGTGAGTGTAAGCGGAAATATCCTTAATCTCCTTTGCCTGTATCCATTTACCCTCTTCGGGTATCGGTGCCGGACCGTGATGCGGACCTTTGGCAACGGGACACATATTTTCTACTTCTTTTGAAACAACCATTTATGTACTCCTTTCGGTATTTTAGTCGTAATTTCGACAATACCTGTTAAGTATAACATTAAAAATTTAAAAACACAATACTAATTTGCTAAAATTTTAACAAAATATATATTAGTATTCCAATGAAGATACCTTATCTACAAGTTCGATTATATTATTTTTTGCAAGTTCAATCGTTTTCTTGCCTAATTCATCGTTAAATCCGTTTCTGCGAATGGTACGACGCATAAGACGTGTATAACCGATTATCTTTGCCTTATTTGCAACCTCTTCCAAAACGGTTTCATCGTCTGTACCGAAATACATTCTTAACGTTTTATCCCAAATTTTACCTGCTGTTTCAAACGGTATACCTAAGAAACTTTGAACGTTATCGTGATTAAGTTCGCTGAAACCGACGTATGCCAAATAAATTGAGGCAAATTCAAATACGGGATTTCCAAGACACAATGTATCCATATCAATAAGCAATACTTCGTCGTTTTGCATCATAACATTTTTAATATGATAATCACCGTGCATTAAATATTTGCTTTCGGGTATAGCCTCAACCATACCGTAAAGTTTATTATATGTAGACTCCGGCAAATACTCTTTTAAAAATCTGACCCAATCAAGTGTAACCTCTTTTTGATTGGGAATATTCCCCGAATTTATAACCGTTGAATGGATTTTCTTTAACAAATCAACGTAAAGACCTACGTATTTATCAAGATTTTCAGGTTCTGCGGCAATTAATTTTGCAAATGATTTTGCACTTAATAATTCGAATACCGAGCCGTAACCCTCTCCGACCTTTACGACATCATACGGAATGGCAGTCGGAATACCTGCAACAAATGCCGTACGTGCAAGTTCACGTTCTCTGTGAATATCCGAAAGGCTGTCGGGATTAAGATAAACCTTTATAATCGTATCAGGGTCAAGACGGTAAACCTTACCGTTGGCTCCCTGACCTATAACCTCACAACCGTCTACCGATACACGCCTATACGCCTTTTCAATCGGCATCATTTCGGAAAATCCCGTCATTTCAAAAATCTCATACACTTCACTTGAAACATTAATAATTTTAAGTTCGGGTCTTGCCTTGCGTATTCTTAAAACTACTCTGAGTCCTGCCGATGATATGTACTCTAAATTTTCTGCGTCAAAAACAACGCTTTCGGCAGGATTTTCACCTAAAATCTTATCAATTTCGGCACCCGTCTGGTCCGCATTATGAGAATCAATACGTCCTGCTAAAAATATGCTGAGTACTCCGTCAACTGCTTTAAAATCCATTAAAAACTACCTCCGTTAATCTTTGGGAATACAATCTTCATTAAATCGATATACTCACGATATGCATCGTATTCTTTCAAATCTTTTAAATATTCACCATTATAGAATTCAATTTGTCCATTATCAGCTTGATCAGCTAGGATTGGATCAATTGGAAGTTTACCAACAACTTCAAGTCCATAC
>CALGCE010000020.1 GCA_937884625.1 uncultured Clostridia bacterium | reverse complement strand
TCAACAAATGTGCGTGTGATTTCTCTTGCTCTGTCAGGTCTAAAGTTGAAGAAAATAACACTGTCGCCATCGTTAATGCGTTCTGTGCCCGATACAACGGTGGGGATTACAAACTCATCGGTTAAGAACTTGCCTTCCTCGTCTTTAACCGTATATGAATGGCGTACTGCACCTGCTGCATCATCTGTAACATTTCCGTCACCGTACACGAGTGCAGAGTAAGCCTTTGAAACACGTTCCCAACGGTTATCTCTGTCCATTCCGTAAAATCTGCCCATAACGGTGGCAAGTTTACCGCAACCTAATTCTTTAAGTTTAGCGTTTAGTGTATCAATATAGTCGGCCGCACTTGCAGGGGGAACGTCACGACCGTCGAGCAGTGCGTGAATATATACTCTGTCAAGACCGTTATCCTTTGCAAGTTTAACGAGTGCATAAAGATGCTCAATATGGCTGTGGACACCGCCGTCAGACAAAAGTCCCATAAGATGAAGAGCACTGTTATTTCTTTTGCAGTTTGTTACCGCATTTAAAAAAGCGGTATTATTAAAGAAATCGCCGTCATTTATTGACTTTGTAATTCTTGTAAGTTCCTGATAAACAATTCTTCCTGCACCGATATTTGTATGACCGACTTCGCTATTGCCCATCTGACCGTCAGGAAGACCGACGTCCATTCCCGATGCACCGATTTTGGTGGTCGGACACTCACTGAATATTTCGTCAAGATTTGGTGTGTTTGCAAATTCAATTGCGTTTCCGTTTTTTTCGGGGTTGAAACCGAAACCGTCCATTATTGTAAGAACTATTGGTTTTTTCATCATATCACCGTTTAATATTATTTACTTGCAGCGTTTACAATAACCGAAAAATCTTCCGCTTTTAGAGAAGCACCGCCGATTAAACCGCCGTCAACATTTACTTTTGACAAGAGTTCATCTGCATTTTTTGCATTCATAGAACCGCCGTACTGAATTGTAACGGTATTGGCAACGTCTTTTCCGTAAACTTCTGCAATTGCCTCACGTACAAAACCGTTTCCTTCGTCTGCCTGCTCGGCAGTTGCCGTAACGCCCGTTCCGATTGCCCATACAGGCTCGTAGGCTATTATAACATTTTTAAGTTGCTCTTTCGTTACATTGGTAAGTGCCATTTTAGTCTGATATTTCAAAAGTGTTTCGGTGTATCCGAGTTCACGCTGTTCAAGTGTTTCGCCAACGCAAACGATTGCTTTAAGTCCGCCGTTTAAAGCGGCGAGTGTACGAAGATTTACTGTTTGGTCGGTTTCACCGAAATAAGTTCTGCGTTCACTGTGACCGATAACAACGTACTTAACACCTGCCTCTTTAAGCATTTCGGCGGAAACTTCGCCTGTATATGCACCTGATGATTTAAAATGTACGTTTTCTGCACCGATTTCAATGTTAGAGCCACTTGCTGCCTCAATTGCCGACGGTATATCTATAAACGGTACACATAGTACAACATCGCAATTTGCATCTTTAACAAGGGGTTTCATTTCGTTAATTAATGCAGTAGTTTCGCTCGGTGTTTTGTTCATCTTCCAATTTCCTGCGATAACTGCGTTTCTTTTTGATTTATCCATTTTTATATCTCCTTAAAACTTTGGCGACTCAAAATTGAGTCGCCTGTATTTTTTATTATTTATCGTTGAGTGCCGCAATACCGGGAAGTTCCTTACCCTCTAAGAATTCAAGGGAAGCACCGCCACCAGTAGAGATATGAGTCATCTTGTCGCCGAAACCTAACTGGTTAACAGCTGCTGCAGAATCGCCGCCACCGATGATGGTAACAGCATCGATTGCTGCTAAAGCTTCTGCTACAGCAACAGTACCCTTAGCAAAGTTAGGCATTTCGAATACGCCCATAGGTCCGTTCCAAACAACGGTCTTAGCATCAACTAAAGCAGCCTTGTAAGCTTCCTGAGTCTTAGGACCGATATCGAGACCCATTTCATCAGCTTCCATAGAACCTTCAACTACTCTTGCGGGAGCATCATTGTTGAATTCCTTAGCTGCAACGGTATCGATGGGAAGTAAGAACTTAACGCCCTTAGCTTCTGCCTTAGCGATCATTTCCTTAGCGTAATCAAGGTAATCATCTTCTACTAAAGACTTACCGATTTCCTGACCCTGAGCCTTAGCGAAGGTATAGGACATACCACCACCGATGATGAGGGTATCAACCTTCTCAAGGAGGTTATTGATAACAGAAATCTTGGAAGAAACCTTGGAACCACCGAGGATAGCTACGAAAGGTCTCTTAGGGTTGTCAACTGCATTACCTAAGAAGTCGATTTCCTTCTGCATTAAGTAACCTACAGCTGCGGTATCAACGAATGCGGTAACACCAACGGTAGAGCAGTGTGCTCTGTGAGCGGTACCGAATGCATCGTTAACGAATACTTCACAAAGAGAAGCAAGATCCTTAGAGAATTCTTCGCCGTTCTTGGTCTCTTCTTTTCTATAACGGGTATTCTCAAGTAAAACGATATCGCCATCCTTCATAGCAGCAACTGCAGCCTTAGCGTTTTCGCCAACTACATTAGCGTCTGCTGCGAACTTAACTTCCTGGCCTAAAAGCTCGGAAAGACGAACTGCAACGGGTGCTAAGGAAAGTTCGGGCTTGGGTTCTCCCTTGGGCTTGCCAAGATGAGAGCAGGCAATAACGGCTGCGCCGTTTTCCAGCAGATGTGCAGCAAAAGAATGCCGCAGGGTGTGCGGAGTAATGTCCTTTTTGATGCCGGCTTTTTTCTGGTAAAATTTAATAATTTTCCAGAACCCCTGACGGGACATCCGTTCACCATTCACATT
>CALGCE010000019.1 GCA_937884625.1 uncultured Clostridia bacterium | reverse complement strand
GCCCGCCGGAGAAATCTTCACCGAGCTTTCCAAGTCCTTCATGGTCGATTACGATGATGCTGGCTCCATCGGTAAGAGATACCGCAGACAGGACGAAATCGGAACACCGCTTTGCATAACCTATGATTTTGACTCTGAAACGGACGGTAAGGTTACTGTTCGTGACAGGGATACTATGGAACAGATACGAATACCGATTTCAGATTTAAAGGATTATATTAAAGAAAAAGTTAAGTTTTAAATTTGTGTATATAATAACTGTATGGAGAATTTGGAGATAATACAGCGGAGGTTAATATGACAGCAACACAAATACTTATGATGACGGCCGAACTTTTAGGCGGTTTAACGTTTTTCCTGTTTGGAATGAACGTTATGTCAGGCGGACTTGAACAAATGGCAGGCGGTGCCCTTGAAAGAACCCTTAAAAAGGTCACGAGAAATGACGTTTTGAGTTTCTTTCTAGGTGCAGGAATAACCATAGCGATACAATCGTCGTCTGCTATGACGGTTATGCTTGTCGGTCTTGTAAACTCGGGGATAGTTAATTTTGCCGATACCTTCGGTATGATTATGGGTTCTCACGTAGGAACTACGCTTACCGCTTGGATATTAACGCTCGGCGGTATCAGTGGCGACAACTTCTTTTTAACCCTGTTAAGACCTATGACCTTTGCACCGATACTTGCATTTGCAGGTATCGTAATGAGAATGCTCTCTCAAAAAGAGAAAAGGCGTAATCTCGGCACTATACTCATAGGCTTTGCCGTATTAATGGCAGGTATGGATATGATGAGTGCATCAATGCAAACTTTCAGAGAAGACCCGTCATTCAGAAAACTGCTTACGGCATTTACAAGTCCTATGATTGCATTTTTAGCCTCAACGCTGTTTACGGGAGTTATACAATCCTCTGCCGCAACCGTTGCAATTGTACAATCCCTCGCCCTTGCAATGCTTCATACAAATAATCCGATAACATATCAGGTTGCAATTCCTCTGGTACTCGGTGCTAACGTAGGCACATGTATGACTGCACTTATTTCAAGTGTAGGCACAAACAAAGACGCTAAAAGAGTCGTTGCTATGCATATATATACAAATGCAATAGGCGGTATAGTCTGTCTTGGCATTATGTACGTAGTTATGGCGGTTTCTCCTAATCTTATGCTTGCTCCGATAGGAATAATCGGTGTTGCTACGGTACACTCGCTGTTTAATATTGCAAACACCGTTGCATTCATTCCGTTTAAAGGTGCAATGATTAAACTCTGTGAAAAAACCATTCGTAAAAGCAACGATAAAACTCATACCGTATTTTTGGACGAGCGTTTGTTTAACAATCCTCCCCTTGCCGTATCGGAATGCAGACGGCTTACAGCCGAGATGGCAGAACTTGCAAGAAAATCTATGTTTGATTCAATCGGTCTTTTAGATAATTATAATGAAGAAGTATCTTTTTCGATACGTGACACAGAAAGTCTTATTGATAAATATGAGGACAAGTTAGGTACCTATCTTGTAAAGTTAAGCAGTGCAGAACTCAGCGAAAGTGATTCTCATATGATAGCACGGCTTTTGCACGGAATAGGCGACTTTGAAAGAATAGGCGACCACGCACTTAATATACGTGACGTAGCACAGGAAATAAAGGACAAAGACATCGTCTTTTCTAACAGTGCAAAATCCGAACTTAAAGTTATGTCAGATGCCTTAATAGAAATACTGAATATCACAATTGATTCATTTATAAGCGATGACTTTGAACTTGCCTGCCACGTAGAACCGCTTGAACAGGTAATAGATAAACTAAAAGACGAACTGAAAGAACGTCATATCAACCGACTCCAAAAAGGCGACTGCACCATTCAGTTGGGATTTGTGTTCTCGGATATTCTTACAAACTTTGAACGTGTATCCGATCACTGTTCCAATATAGCAGTTTACACTATGCAACGGCATATTTCACGCCTTGATACACATAAATACTTAAACAATATTAAATCAAGTTCAGAAAGCAAATTCGCAAAAGAATACGATAAATACGATAAAAAATACTCATTATCATAAAAAAAGAGCCGTTTGGCTCTTTTTTTATTAAATCTTTTGTAGTTTTTTAAGCGGTATTCTAAGAAGTGACATTATAACTATTGCCACCACAGTATTAGGAAGCATATAAAGACCATTATATATGAGAGAAAACAAAAATGCATTTGAAGTTACTATTCCGCCGACCTCGGTTGCAGTTGAAATAGCGTATAAAGTAACACCGCTTATGAAGTGTACCGCAAACCTGCAAAGGCAACCCAAAAGCACCGAAATCTCTATAAATTTGCTCTTGCCTTTAAAAAATCCTGCAACACCGCACGCAGTATAAGCAAGAATATAATCAAGCAAAACACTCGGCAGACCGTAACCGAACTTACCGCCTACCAAACAGTAAAGCAGACCGAATGTAAAACAACTTAAAAATCCGTATTTTGCACCGTGTCTATAACAGACTATAAATAACGGTATCATAACAAAGTCAACTGAACCGCCAAGTGCTCCCACCTTAATTTCAAAAAATGAAACTGACACAGACAGTGCTATCATTACGGCACATTCGGCTATAATATAAATTGATTTTTTTCTGCTTTTCCCCATTGTTTTTGTCTCCAAACTAAAAATGCCACAGGCTTATAACCTGTGGCAATACTTTTATCGGTATTTCCCTACGTCGGCATTATCCGAATCAGGTTACAGGTCGAAGTCATAGCAAAGCGGACTCCCTCTCAGCCTGAGTTTCATCAGGCTCCCTTATTTATATTGTTATTATACAATGACTTAAATATTTAGTCAAGATTATTTTTATCATCAAAAATTATTAAAAAATCAGTTATCAAATAGAAAAATTGAAAATAAAGATTATTATGATATAAGAGCTTCTGATTATATGAGAGACGACGCTAATGATGACGAGTAT
>CALGCE010000018.1 GCA_937884625.1 uncultured Clostridia bacterium | reverse complement strand
CTTTTACCTGATCAAAATTTTCGTGATACCAAGAAATATCTTTAAGAGGATGCCCTGAAACTTTTTGATTATCAAGAAGAAGCAATAAAAAACGCACTTAAAGTATTGAGTGTTTTTTATTCAAACGAAGAAGGCAAAAACAAAATTTTTGACCTTTGTTCTTCTGCGGGAATGCAAGATCACTTGTTTGACGTGCGAGAACTAGACAGAGGTAAAGAAAACCAAAGATACAACCGATTAACAGATAAATACAGCTCTGTTTTTTATCGTGGTGAAAAAATTATCAAGGGAAATAATTTTTTTAACAGAATGTGCTTTTGGATGGCGACTGCAAGCGGAAAAACTCTGGTGTTAATTAAGATGATTGAAATTATTGATTATCTTAAAAGAAAAGGTTTAATTCCACAAAAAGAAATAATGGTGTTATTGCCGAGCGAAAAAATACAAAACCAGTTTGCTGATGCTGTTGATGATTATAATATTGATAAAGAACGGAAAATAAAATTAACATCACTTAAAAACTATGAAGAAGAAACAAACAGTTATAATGCCACAATTTTCAACGAAATAACGGTTTATATTTATAGGAGCGATTTATTATCCGACCAAGAAAAAGCCAAAAAGGTTGACACTGTAACTTATGATAATGGCGGAAATTGGTATATTTTTATGGATGAAGCCCACAAGGGTGATAAAGAAGATTCTCTAAGGCAGGATTATATAACAATCATGTCTCGAAATGGCTTTCTTTTTAATTTTTCGGCAACATTCACGGATAATTTGGATTATGCAACCACTTGTTTTAATTTTAACCTTGAAAAGTTCATTACAAAAGGATACGGCAAAAATGTATATTTAAGTTTAAGTAAATATCAATTTAAAAAATCAAAAGATGATTTGTCTGAGCAAGACAAACAACTTCAAGTGTTGAAGTCATTAATCACTTTAACTTTGGTAAAAAAATCAAAAAAATCGGACTATTATCATAATGCACTGATGGTAACATTGGTTAATGAAGTTAATACCGAAGATGCCGATACTGATATGTTTTTTGCCGAGCTTGCAAAAATTGCAAGAGGAAATATTGATAAAACTTTATTTGATGCGGCAAAAGATGAATTATACGATGAATTTATTAAAAATAAAAAGTTTCAATTTGGGAACGAAATTTTAAGATTAGATGACGGTCAAATTAAATCGGATTTAGAAAAATTAACTGTAAAAGATGTTTTAGAGACATCTTTTAACGCTTCATCGTTTGGTAAAATTGAAGTTATAGAAGGAGAAAAGGGAAAAGAGTTTGCATTAAGACTACAATCAGCCGAAAAGCCGTTTGCTCTTTTCAGAATTGGTGACGCATCTCAGTACATTCGCAAAAAATTAGCAGGAGATTATCTTATCGTAACAGCGTATGATGAAAAGCATTATTTTGACGAATTAAACAGTGAAGATTCACCGTTTACAATGCTTATCGGCAGCAGAATGTTTTATGAGGGTTGGGATAGCAACCGACCAAATGTTATGAATTTTATTAACATCGGAACAGGAGATGCTAAAAAATTCGTTCTTCAAAGTTTGGGACGAGGCGTTAGAATTGAGCCTAATACAAATAACAGAAAAAGACTTAAAATCAATGATTCTAACAAAAATCAATTGTTAGAAACATTATTTGTGTTCGCTACAAACAGAAATGCGGTCGAAACCATTCTTGATACAATGGATACACAAAAATCCGATGAAAGAACAATTGAACTTGAACAATCTGTAAAAACATTTGACTTGTTAATTCCGTATTACAAAGACGAAGATAGAATAAACAATATTGCTAAATTCAATATTTCACAATCTTCGTTTGACAAATTCAATAAATATGTTTCGGCGTTCAGCGATTCGCTTTTATTACTTAATACTAAAATACACAAGGAAGACATCAAAAAATTAAGGGAAGGATTATCTGAAAAATCAAAACTTTTCAAGATAACATCGGGTTTTAATTATATTGATATGCCTGCTTTGCTTGATAAGGTTGTCACTCATTTATCTGTGAATTCAAAAAGCGTTCACGGAATAAGAGAACTTGCAGATGAAATAGTGCATTTTAAGTATATAAAAGTCACAAAAGAAAAATGGGATGAACTCGGAAAAGATCTTGATGATTTTATTAGTGCATCTTCTTGTGGTAGTGGCGAAAATGAAAAAGAGTTGGCAAAAATGCTTATTGAAGGCAAAATAACATCCGAAGAACTGACGGAACGCCTGAGGGCCATAAAGCCAAAAACCGAGAAAGCCATCGGAGATTTAAAATTATATAAAATCACTGAACACTATTATTTGCCCTTGATTTTATCATTGCACGATAAACTTGATTATATCAAACATATTGTTGATGTTCCGAGTGAAGTGGATTTTGTAAATAATTTGGTTGATTATATTAAAAGCAAAAATGATAAATTTGATTTTGAATGGATGTTTTCAAAAATCGACCAGACTGTTGACAGTCATGAAATCGCTATACCCTATTTTAATATGAAAGATAATGCTTATCATGAATTCTATCCGGATTTTGTTTTTTGGATAAAGAAAGATAAGAATTATAAGATAGTGTTTATTGATCCAAAAGGTACGGAACATTCGTCATATTTATCCAAAGTTGACGGATTTGAAAAATTGTTTTATAAAGATGATAAACCGATAATATTCTCTTATAAGGACTATTCAATAACATTTGATTTAAAACTTGCTTGTATTGAGGAATCAAATATTCCAAAGAAGTATAAAACTTATTGGATAAATACTAATGATTTCACTTGGCTAAATCATAATTGATTTTTTCAAACCTTATTATAAAATTACCAACATATTGTATTTTAATGTTGACAACATACAATATATATGATATACTGTTTAGGCTAAATTCAAAAAAAGGGGAAGAAAAGTAAATGTACAGGGTAGTTAAAAGAAACGGGGACGTAGTAGATTTTAATCTTGAAAAAATCAAGGACGCAATAATCAAGGCGTTTGATGCCTGCGAAAAGCAGTATCATACGGACGGTATTGACTTTATAGTATTAAAGGTAATGGCGGACTTTGAGCCGAAGGTCGAGGACGGTCTTATAACTGTTGAGAAAATTCAGGACAGCGTTGAGTCTGTTTTGGGCAAAGCGGGTTATGAGGACGTTGCAAAGGCGTACATTATATACCGTCGTCAGCATCAGAGTTTGCGTAACGTAAGCGATACTTTGCTTGACTATAAGTCTATTGTTGACAACTATTTAAAAATAAACGATTGGCGTGTTAAGGAGAATTCCACCGTTTCCTATTCGGTAGGCGGTCTTATTCTTTCAAACTCGGGTGCCATTACTGCTAACTATTGGCTTTCGGAAGTTTATGACGATGAAATCGGCAACGCACACAGAAATGCCGACATTCATCTTCACGACCTTTCAATGCTTACAGGCTATTGTGCAGGTTGGTCGCTAAAACAACTTATTCAAGAGGGACTTGGCGGAGTTGAGGGTAAAATTACCTCTGCACCTGCTTCACACCTTTCAACCCTTTGTAACCAGATGGTAAACTTCCTCGGTATTATGCAGAACGAATGGGCAGGAGCACAGGCGTTTTCGTCATTTGACACCTATCTTGCACCGTTTGTAAAAATAGATAATTTAACTTATAAAGAGGTTAAACAGTGCGTACAGTCGTTCATTTACGGCGTTAATACCCCGTCACGTTGGGGTACGCAGGCACCGTTTACCAATATAACGCTTGACTGGACCGTACCGGCAGACTTGGCGGAACTTAACTGTATAATCGGCGGTAAAGAGGTTGACTTTAAGTATAAAGACTGTCAAAAGGAAATGGATATGGTAAACAAGGCGTTTATCGAAATTATGATAGACGGCGACGCTAACGGCAGAGGTTTCCAATATCCTATACCGACCTATTCCATTACCCGTAATTTCGATTGGAGTGAAACAGAGAATAATAAACTCCTCTTTGAAATGACATCTAAGTACGGTACTCCGTATTTTTCAAACTATATAAATTCCGATATGGAGCCGAGCGACGTCCGTTCAATGTGTTGCAGACTTCGTCTTGATTTGCGTGAACTCCGCAAAAAGTCGGGCGGTTTCTTCGGTTCGGGCGAGTCAACGGGTTCTGTGGGTGTTGTAACCATCAATATGCCGAGAATAGCATACCTTGCAGAAAACGAGGCAGACTTCTTTGCTCGTCTTGATAAACTTATGGATATTGCGGCACGTTCCCTTAAAATTAAACGTAACGTTATAACAAATCTTCTTGAAAACGGTCTTTATCCGTATACAAAGCGTTATCTTGGCAACTTCAACAACCATTTCTCTACAATCGGTCTTGTAGGTATGAACGAGGCTTGTCTTAACGCTAAATGGCTTAGAAAAGACCTTACCAATATTGAGGCACAGAAGTTTACGGTTGACACTCTTAACCATATGCGTGAGCGTCTGTCCGACTACCAAGAGCAGTACGGCGACCTTTACAACCTTGAAGCAACACCTGCCGAGTCAACTGCATTCCGTCTTGCAAAGCACGATTTGGAGAAGTACCCCGATATTATAACCGCCGCAAAGTCGGATGATGACTCACCGTATTATACAAACAGTTCACATCTTCCCGTAGGTTATACAGAGGATATATTCACAGCCCTTGACATTCAGGACGATTTACAGACTCTTTATACGTCAGGTACCGTTTTTCACGCATTTTTAGGCGAAAAGTTACCCGATTGGCAGGCGGCGGCAAATCTTGTACGCAAGATAGCAGAAAATTATAAACTGCCGTATTATACGCTCTCTCCGACCTATTCGGTTTGCAGAAACCACGGCTATTTGACGGGAGAGCAAAAGGTATGTCCGAAGTGCGGTGCCGCAACCGAGGTTTACAGCCGTATTACGGGTTACTACCGTCCCGTTAAAAACTGGAATGACGGTAAAACGCAGGAATATAAAGACCGTAAGGTATATAATTTAGGCAATTCAAATTTAACACATAACGGTCCTAAAAATTCGATTGAGGAAGATGAATGCTGTTGTGAACAGGCAGGGGACGGGGTATATTTGTTTGCTACTACAACCTGCCCTAACTGTAAGATTGCGTGTGCAACACTTGATAAAGCAGGAGTTAAGTACGAAAAGATTTACGCCAACGAAGAACCCGAAAAGGCAAGGGAGTTCGGCATTAAGCAGGCACCTACCCTTGTTGTAGTAAATAACGGGGAAATGAGTAAATTTACAGGCGTTTCGGATATTAAGAAGTATCTTAACAGTTAAGGTGAATTTATGGTTTACGATATTATAATCGTCGGCGGTGGTCCTGCGGGACTTACCGCCGCTGTATATGCAAAAAGGGCAAATAAGAGTGTTCTTGTAATCGAAAAGGGTGCTTTCGGCGGTCAGATTACCTATTCGCCGAAGGTCGAAAACATATCGGGCTTTTCTGAAATTTCGGGTAACGAGTTTGCCGAAAAGTTGGTAGACCAAGCAATTTTTCAGGGTGCAGACTTTGAAAGTTGCGAGGTTTTAGGTATAAAAGACGGCAAAATAAAAACCGTCGTTACCGACGGCGGAGAGTTTGAGGCAAAAGCCGTAATTATTGCTACGGGTGCAAAGCACAGAACACTGGGTGTCGAAAACGAAGAAAGGTTTATAGGCGACGGTATATCATTCTGTGCGGTTTGTGACGGTGCGTTTTATAAAGATGCCACCGTAGGCGTAGTAGGTGGCGGTAACTCTGCACTTCAAGAGGCACTGTTACTATCGGAACTTGCAAAAAAGGTATACGTTATACAAAATCTTGACTATCTTACGGGCGAAGATAAACTTTGTGAGCAGTTAAGGGGTAAAATAAACGTAGAAATCATCACCGGCACGGTGGTAGACAGTGTAATTGGCGAAGATACGTTTAAGGGAGTAAATTTAGATAAAAACGGTCAAAAAAGTGAACTTACACTTGACGGACTTTTTATTGCAATAGGACTTATTCCTCAAAATGAGCCGTTTACCGATGTTTTGGAACTTGACGGCAGAGGTTATGCCAAAACCGATGAAAACTGTCTTACAAAAACCGACGGTATATTTGTAGCAGGGGATTGCAGGACTAAAAAAGTACGTCAGGTTGCAACCGCCTGTTCTGACGGTGCCGTTTGTGCCCTTGCGGCTTGTGAATATGTAGAAAAACTATAAGGTAAATAATAAAAAATGGGGCTGTGATGAAATTATTGTTTCATCACAGCCCTTTATTTAGTATTATACAATAATTTTTGTTTTTAATCATCTTCAAGCAATTTGGAAGGCGGTATATTTAAAACTTTTGCAATTTTAAACAGTGTTTCCAATGATACGCCTCTAACCGTTCCGGTACCCTCAACCTGTCCTACAAAACTAACGCTTTTTCCAATAAGTTCAGCAAAGTATTCCTGTGTGAAACCTGATTTCCTTCTGTAATAAGCAATTTTAAGTCCCAATGTAATGTATTTTTCGGAAAATTCTGTTTTCATAATATCGCCCCGTTTCTTTACAGTAATATTTTACCGAAAAAATTGAAGTTTTATTATGAATTAAAATTGCATATTTATTTACTTTGAGTGAAATATTGTTTATAATAAGAATATATTTTACTTAAAGGAGTAATTAAAATGAAAGTAGCAGTAATCGGGTCAAGGGGACTGATTGTAAAAGATTTGGGGAAATATTTACCTCCCGATACAACCGAAATTGTATCGGGAGGGGCAAGGGGTATTGATACCTGTGCCGAAAATTATGCAGAGCAAAACGGTATTCCGATAACGGTGTTTTTGCCTGATTATCAAAGGTACGGCAGGGGAGCACCTCTTAAAAGGAATATTCAAATTATTGAATATGCTGATTTGGTACTTGCTTTTTGGGACGGCAAATCAAGGGGTACAAAATTCGTAATTGACAAATGCAAAGAGAAATATAAACCCGTAAGAATATTCAAATCTAATTAGTTTATTTATAGATTTTATTTATTAATAATAATTGTTGACAAAAACCGTTTTTAAAAATATAATAATTATGATTTGGAATGTGTAAAAAACAATTGGCGGTGGGGTTATTTTGGAGAATATAAAAGAATTGTTCGGCAGTTTTGTTTTTAATGATTCAGTTATGAAGCAGAGATTGCCGAAAGAAACCTACGAAGCATTTAAAAACTCAGTGTCGGACGGTAAGAGTATAGACGGCGATATGGCGGATAAGATAGCATCTGCAATGAAAGAGTGGGCGATAGAAAAAGGTGCCACTCATTATACACATTGGTTTCAGCCGATGACGGGTATCACTGCAGAAAAACACGATAGTTTTATATCCCCTGAGAAAGACGGACGTATAATAATGGAATTTTCAGGCAAAGAACTTATAAAGGGTGAGCCTGACGCATCGTCTTTTCCCTCCGGCGGACTTCGTGCAACATTTGAAGCACGTGGTTATACCGCTTGGGACCCGAGTTCGTACGCCTTTGTAAAGGATAACACACTCTGCATACCCACAGCCTTTTGTTCCTACGGTGGTGAAGCACTTGACCAAAAGACGCCGCTTCTTCGCAGTATGGATGCAATAAACAAACAGGCTTTAAGAATAGTAAAACTGTTTGGTATGGACGACGTTAAACGGGTAATTACCATGGTAGGACCCGAGCAGGAATATTTCCTTATCGACCGTGAAATGTTCGATAAACGTCCCGACCTGATTTTTTGCGGACGCACACTTGTGGGGAGTACACCGCCAAAAGGTCAGGAAATGAATGACCATTACTTCGGTGTTATAAAACCCCGTGTTGCGAAATTTATGCGTGAACTTGACAGCGAACTTTGGAAATTAGGCGTTCTTGCAAAGACAGAGCATAACGAAGCCGCTCCTGCACAGCACGAGTTAGCACCGGTTTACACTACCACCAACATAGCAGCCGACCACAACCAACTCACAATGGAACTTATGAAAAAAACGGCGGCAAAGTACGGTCTTGTATGTCTTCTGCACGAAAAGCCGTTCAACGGTGTAAACGGAAGCGGAAAGCACAACAACTGGTCTCTTTGTACCGATACGGGTGTAAATCTCTTAAAACCGGGTAAAAATCCAAGCGAAAACACGCTCTTCCTTTTGTGCCTTGCGGCAGTTATAAAGGCGGTGGACGAGCATCAGGAACTACTGCGTATAGCGATAGCATCGGCAGGCAACGACCACCGTTTAGGCGAGGACGAGGCACCCCCTGCGATAGTATCAATGTATTTAGGCGAAGAACTTACCGAGATACTTGAAGCGGTAGAAAAGGGTGAACATCATAAAGATATAGGCAAGGTAAGTATGACGGTAGGTGCAGAAACGATACCGTATATAAGAAAAGACAATACCGACCGCAACCGTACATCGCCCTTTGCATTTACGGGAAATAAATTTGAATTCAGAATGTTGGGCTCTGCATCATCAATATCGGACACCAATGTTATGATAAACACTATGGTAGCCGATGTATTTATGGAATTTGCCGACAAACTTGAAAAATCTAATGATTTTGAAAAAGACGTGACGGAACTTATCCGCCAAACCGTAACAGAGCATAAACGCATACTTTTCGGCGGTGACGGTTACTCAAAAGAATGGCAGGAAGAGGCGTCAAAGAGAGGACTTAAAAATCTACGCAGTACGCCCGATGCCATACCCGAACTGCGAAGCAGTGAAAATACAGCGTTATTTGAGCGTCATGGGGTACTTAACCGCACCGAAATAAATTGCAGAGCAGATATAGCACTTGAAAATTACAGTAAGGTTATACATATCGAAGCACTTACCTTAATTGAGATGGTAAGCCGTGACATAATACCTGCCATATCCGCCTATGCGAGAGAACTTTGCAATACGGCACTTAAAAAGAACAAGGTTTCAAAGGGTATTGACAGTACCTATGAAACGGGCGTTTTACAAAAACTTTCTAACTTTGAGGGCAGTCTTTATAAACTTACCGAGCAACTGAAAAAAGCGGTAGAAAAAGCACAAAAAACCGACGGTCTATTAGAACAGTCCAAAATATATCACGACGAAGTGTTGTTTATTATGAACAACATTCGCAGTGTCTGTGACGAAGCGGAAACACTTACTTCAAGAAAGTATTGGCCGTATCCAACCTATGGAGACCTTTTGTTTAAAATATAATAAAACGTAAAAACTAACTATATGAAGGTTTTTTAAGTTTACAACCTTTATAATAATGAGATAATATTTCCTCGTAACTGCTTCCCTGTTTTGCCATATAATTGGCTCCGTTCTGGCTCATACCGAGTCCGTGTCCGTAGCCAAAAACGGTAAAGTTAAAGGTATTATCGGCAAAGGACACCTCAAAATTTGCAGACCTCAAAGACAGTGCGTTTGCTATAACGAAAGTTATAGCGTTCATCGACTTTTCTTTTGATTTTTTAGAATTTAAGATATTTATACTCCGGCGGATAATCGCTTAATCCGTCATTGTAGATTTCGGCAAAAGTCTTTATATTATCATCTTTGCCTTTCAAACACTCATCAATTAAAGCGGTATTGAATGTTATGTTTTCGTCAATGGTATCATCCATCAACAAAACCATAAACACCGAATTAAAACCACTT
>CALGCE010000017.1 GCA_937884625.1 uncultured Clostridia bacterium | reverse complement strand
GTAAAAAGGCTCGACAGTGCAAAAACAAGGTTGATTTCAAAGTCGGGCAGAACAGGTAAATTAATAGAAGATGCAAATATTCTTTCATCACTTAAAGAAAAACTTGAACTGTCGCACGAAAACGCCATAAAAAAAAGAGAGATTAATTTAAAACTTGAAGAATTAAAAAATGAATATAAGACTGTCTTATCAGAGCAAAAACAGGTAAAATCTGTCGTCGAAAGCGAAAATGATATAAAAAATGCCAAAAAGATAAAGGAATACCTTGATACTAAAAACCAACTCGATAAACTAAACGGCGAACTAACCCTTAAAAGCGGTGCTGTACTCGACGAACAGTTTGTAAAGAAAACCGAATTTTGCATAAATAACACAAAACGGTATAGTGAGCGTTGCAACACCTTAAACGCAGATATAGAAAAGATAAAAAGTGCCATAGAATTACAGGGCTCCCCCGAAGAAACGGCACAAAAAATCGAATTATTAAAAAGCAATACAGATAATTTAATAAAGGACAGAAATTCACTTGAAGCAAAAGAAAAGGAAACCCAAGACCGTTTAAATGAAGCACAAATTGCAAAAACCACCGCACAAAACAGCAAATCTGCCTTTAACCCCGTTCTTTTAATAATAGGTGCAGTATTGCTACTATCAGGCGTTATACTAACGGTGGTTGTTAATACCGTAATAGGTATTTGTGTTGCTTTATTAGGTGTTACACTTTTAAGTTTATCCTTTGTTATACGCCCTGCCGACAATTCAAAAATTGCCAAGGCACAAAACGATTGTATTAGTATTGCCGACGAACTTGCAAGTATAAAGAATGAAAAAGCATTGTTGCAGGAAAAAATTAATGCTAAAAGTGCCGATATGAACACGCTTTTATCAGTACTGAATTCTACTGCCGAAATCAAAAAGCAACGTGAACTTGACCTTGCGGAGAAAACGGGGGAATTAAACGAACAAGAGCAAAAATATAATACGGCAAACGAAGAACTTATTAAACTTTTTTCCGATTACAGCGATAAGACCGATATAGAGGAAATAGAAGACGTTTTACCTTCACTTACACAAAAAGCCGAAACTCAAAAAGAGTTAAAACAAAAACTTATGTATTTAAGCCGTGACCTTGATAATATTTCTTATGACGAAGCAAAGGAAAAATTAGCAGGTTTAGACCAAAACTGTGTTTTAGATGATACCGACTTTGCCGATAACAAAAGAAAACTTGATGAAATAAACGAACGGCTTACACAAATAACTTCTGCAATTACCGAAAAGCAGACCGAACTTAAAACATCTTTCAGGAACGCTCAAAACCCCGAAGATATTAAAAAGGAAATAAACGAACTCTCCCAAAAAATCAAGACGGGTAAGGCATTTTGCGATGCGTGTGACATAGCAACCGAAATACTGTCCGACAGTTTTGCCGAGATAAGACGAGGGTATGGCAGTGAACTTGAAAATAAAACCTTAGAAATTTTTTCAAATCTTACAGGTGGCAGATATTCTGCAATAAATATATCAAAATCGCTTGATATTACGGTTGAACAAAGCGGTATTTTCGGCACAAGGGAACTCGACTATTTAAGCAACGGCACCGCCGACCAAGCGTATTTAAGTTTAAGACTTGCATTGTCTAGCCTTATAAGCGAAAAAGAAGATATGCCCGTATTTCTTGACGATGCCCTCTCTCAATACGATGATACAAGAGCAAACAGGGCGATAAAGTTTTTAAAAGAGTATTCTAACAACACACAAACCGTTATGTTTACCTGCCATAATGCCATTTGCAGTATGGCGGAAAGTAACGGAATAACGGTTAAAAGTCTAAAATCTTAAAATCTATGCATAAATATTATAATTTTTTGAATATTTATTCGTAAAATACTTGACAAAGGACAAAAATAGGTATATAATATGCATAATTTATTGCATAAAGATATTTTGGAGGAAAAATTTATGAACAAATCAGATATTAAAAAGGTAGTCCTTGCATATTCGGGAGGTCTTGACACTTCGATAATTATTCCGTGGCTCAAAGAGAACTACAACAACTGCGAAGTAATAGCAGTATCGGGCAACGTAGGTCAAGCAGACGAACTTGAAGGACTTGAAGAAAAGGCTATAAAAACGGGTGCGTCAAAACTCTACGTTTTAGACCTTACCGATGAATATGTTGACGAATATATAATACCTACTATGAAAGCAGGTGCTATTTACGAAGACTATCTGTTAGGCACAAGCCACGCAAGACCGTGTATTGCAAAGGGACTTGTTGAAATAGCAATTAAAGAGGGTGCAGACGCTATATGCCACGGTTGTACGGGAAAAGGTAATGACCAAGTGCGTTTTGAACTTGCAATCAAACATTTTGCACCCAATATGCCGATAATTGCTCCGTGGAGAGAGTGGAATATTAAATCCCGTGAGGAAGAAATAGAATACGCCGAGGCACACAATATTCCTCTTAAAATCAACAGGGAAACCAACTACTCAAAGGATAAAAACTTGTGGCATTTGTCACACGAAGGTCTTGACCTTGAAGATACGGGTAACGAACCTATGTATGACAAAGAGGGCTTTCTTGAAATGGGCGTATCCCCCGTTAAGGCACCCGATAAACCGACCTATGTTGAAATTGAATTTGATAAGGGTGTTCCCGTAGCACTTGACGGCAAAAAAATGACCGCAAAGCAGATAATACTTAAACTAAACGAACTTGGCGGTCAAAACGGTATCGGTATAATTGACATTGTAGAAAACAGACTTGTAGGTATGAAGTGCAGGGGCGTTTACGAAACACCCGGAGGCACAATACTTTACAAAGCACACGAAGCACTTGAAAGTATTTGTCTTGATAAACTTACCTTACACGAAAAACAAAGACTTTCTATTACCTTTGCAGAACTTGTCTATAACGGTCAGTGGTTTACCCCTTTAAGAGAGGCACTATCCGCTTTTGTTGACAAGACGCAGGAAAAGGTTACGGGTAAGGTAAAACTAAAACTCTATAAAGGCAATATAATTAAGGCAGGAATTTGGAGTGAATATTCACTTTACAGTGAAGAAATAGCAACCTTTGGCGAAAGCGATTACGACCAGACGGATTCCGCAGGATTTATTAATCTCTACGGTCTGCCTATAAAGGTACAGGCAATCGTTGACGGTAAAAATAAAAAGGGGTAAAGACTTATGTCTAAAATATGGGCAGGCAGGACGGACGGTGTGACCGACAGTATTGCCGACGATTTCAATTCGTCAATACACTTTGACAGTGTAATGTATGAGCAGGATATAAAGGGCAGTATAGCCCACGCATATATGTTGGGCGAAAAGGGTATTGTTTCAAAATCTGATGCCGATATGCTTATAGGCGGTCTTGCCGACATACTTGACGATATAAAATCGGATAAACTTCAAATTGATTTTACAAGCGAAGATATACACTCTTTTGTAGAACAAACCCTAACAGAGCGTTTGGGCGATGTAGGTAAAAAACTGCATACCGCAAGGAGCAGAAACGACCAAGTAGCACTTGACCTTAGAATGTATCTGCGTGACGAGGCAAATGAAATAAAAGACCTTGTTAAAAATCTTATTGAGGCAATAACCGCAAAGGCGGACGAGAGCAAGTATGTTATAGCACCGGGGTACACGCATCTTCAACGGGCACAGCCGATAAGTTTCGGTCATCATCTGTTGGCGTATGCTATGATGCTTTTAAGGGACATAGACAGACTTACCGAGTGCATTAAAAGGATAAATATATCGCCTATCGGTTGTTGTGCACTTGCAGGTACCACCTATGATACCGACCGTTATATGGAAGCCGAAAAACTCGGGTTTGACGGTATTGCACTCAACAGTATTGACGGTGTGTCCGACAGGGATTTCTGTGCAGAACTGCTTAGCGTGCTGTCCATACTTATGATGCACCTGTCGAGGTTTTCGGAGGAAATAATACTCTGGTCAAGTTGGGAATTTAAGTTTGTGGAACTCTCAAATGCATATACGACAGGCTCATCAATAATGCCCCAAAAGAAAAATTCCGATATGGCAGAACTCGTAAGGGGTAAAACGGGCAGAGTATACGGCGACCTGCTTGGTACCCTTACCGTACTTAAAGGATTACCACTTGCTTATAACAAGGATATGCAGGAAGATAAGGAGAGCGTATTTGATGCGGTAGACACCGTAAAAATGTGTCTTAAAGTTTTCGCACCAATGGTAAGCACTATGACGGTAAATGCTGACAATATGCTTATTGCCGCACAAAAAGGATTTATCAATGCAACCGACCTTGCAGATTACCTTGTTAAAAAGGGTATGCCGTTTAGAAGTGCCTACAAAATATGCGGACAGATAGTAAGTTACTGCATAGAAAACAAAAAGGTTCTTGAAAACCTCCAAATTACAGAATATAAAAAGTTTAGCGAACTTTTCTGTGATGATGTTTACGAATGCATTGACCTTAAAGTTTGTGTAGAAAAGCGTATATCGGTAGGCGGTGCATCACCGCA
The DNA here is from genome assembly GCA_937884625.1 of uncultured Clostridia bacterium. Taxonomy (GTDB): domain Bacteria; phylum Bacillota; class Clostridia; order Oscillospirales; family Acutalibacteraceae; genus UBA737. The sequence goes on along the minus strand of CALGCE010000017.1, from coordinate 5,125 downwards.
ATCGGTAATTAAACAAATAGAATACATAAAAGAAAAATTAAAATGATATGATTAATCCCCCATCAGGCTACCGCCTGACGGGGGATTTTTTTTGATACAAATTAAATTTTAATTACTTGCTGAGTTGTTTCTTTGCACCGAAAACAACTGCTAATGACATAAGAGCCATAATAGAAAGTCCCAAAGTTAAAACATCGCCTGTTTTAGCAGATTTGGGGTCTTTTGCCTGTGCGGTAATCGGGTCGGTAATTTTACCGTCATAGTTAGCACATGCAATGATGTCCGTATTACCTGTAATAACGATATTAATTTCGTTTGCACTACCGCTTACGATTTTGTAATCCTTATCAAGTACGGCAACCGCACCACTTGTAGTATAGAACGACCAACTATCGAACTTTCCTACGCTTTGGTCAGCGGTAAGTTTAATCTGGTCACCTATTTTCTGAACGTTTACAGTACCTCTTGTTCCCGGTCTTGTAATAACAGTAATGTTAATAGGTGTTACGGGATTGTTTGGACTTTCAGCAGCAAATGCTACGGTTGAAAGAGCAAATACCAAAACTAATGCAAGTGTAATAGCAATTATCTTTTTCATTGTAAATACCTCCAAATACAATTTTAAGTAAATGTATTATAACATATAAGTTTTAAAATGTAAAGAACTTTTTTTACAATGCAAACAACATTTTTCTCATTTCAACAAGTTTGTCTGCATATTGAGAGGAAGACGTGATATTAAATGCTTTTTCATTCATTTCAGTATTGTTTGCCATAGCCTTTTTAAGCCTTACCAAATCTGAAATATTAAAACTGCCGTCGGAATTAACATCGCCGTACAAATAAAGCGTAACATCTTTAATCTGTGCTACCGAATAATCGCCGATTATCTGTTCGGTGTAAACCGTATGACCGTTCTTTGACACTTTAAGAGTATAATCACTCATAACAATATTATTGAAGTTATAATCACATACTGCTTTATTTAACTGCTGACTGTATTTTACTTCGCCATCTTTAATCAGTTCCACAGTCGTTTTTTCGGAATTATCCACACCTGCCACCGTCCCGTATACGGTCATGGTGTTTTCTTTGTAAAGATACGGTATTATTTCTCCGTATGTTTGAAGCCCACCGTAATCATATCCACCCGTTATACCAAGGGACTTTACTATTTCTTTATCTCCTTGCAGGTCTTCATCATATAAATCTAAAAAATTTATAAATAAATCAGTGTCAAAGGATATAATGCGTGCCGTTCCGTTTTCTGACAGGGCGTCCGCAATTTGCTTGGTATCAAAAGTGTCTATAATAATACCTCTGTCATAAACATAATAATTATACTGCATACTCACACACGGGGGTATTGTGTATGTATATTCATATGTTCCATGTATAATATTATACGGAACATGGTCATATTCGATAGTTTGGTAGTCGTCAACATTAAAATATGCATAACTTGTTAAGGTTTCCTTGTCGTCCCAGGTTGCATCTACATAATAGTAATCTCCATGTATCTTTACAAGGTTCCATGCGTGATTAACATACACTTTTGCTTCGTAATCATAAGCCAATCCCGTTACGGTGTGGGAAAATATGCCTGCACGCATTAAAAGATACTGCAATGCACGGGAATAACCCTCACATACCGCTTTGCCGTCAATAATAGCACCGTATGCATTATAATCGTGGTCTGCTTTAACATACGTTACCTTTGATATGAGCCTATCGTGAATTATTTTTTCCCTTGTATATTCGTCTGTATTGCTTGTAAGTCCGTAAAGAAGTTTACGAACTTCATTCTCAAATTTTTCTTTGTTATTATAAAGGTCGTTATCGTACGCCAATTCAAAACTCATACTTGTGGAAGCACCCTCAAAGGTTGAAAATTTTACATTTGTAACTTTGTATACTTGGTTTTCCCCTGCCGGTGTGTATGCCCACCAAAACTGTTCGGGGTGGTCATTTGAATATGCCTCCCAAGCGGTGTTCCATATATATGAAAACTTATTATTATCTGTAACGTGATTTTTAACAAAAATACCGTCAGGGTCGTCAATCGTTATTGTTTTAGAACAGTTTTCAACACCGTTATATAACGCATCATATAATGCAAGAAGATAACTGCTGTTTTCCATACTTTCAAGTTGTTTTCTGCCATAGAGATATTCATTTGGAACTTTGAAATCATTAACAGCAGAATAAACAATTACATTATCATTTGAAGCCGCCGAAACGGGTACACATACTATTCCTAGTACAATAATTATCGATACTGCGAGTGCAAATAAACCTTTGAGTTTCATAAGTTACCTCCATTTAAAATATGATATTGCCCAGCGTATATACTATAAATGCCGTTATCCAAGCAACTGCACACTGCATAATAACAACGCCTATTGTCGCCCATACTGATTTGAGTTCCCGCTTTATGGTGGCAACTGCCGCTATACAGGGAGTATAAAGCAACGTAAAAACAAGGAAACTAACCGCCGATACGGGCGTAAAGAGTGATGAAAGTACCGAACTTAATTTTGCGGTATTAGTACCCAAAAGTACCGAAAGGGTGGATACAACCGCCTCCTTTGCGGTAAATCCCGAAATCAGTGAAGTTGCAATTTTCCAGTCACCGAAACCGAGAGGTTTGAATATAAATGCTATTGCCATACCTATTAGGGCTAAAAGACTGTTTGAACTGTCGGGAACGACGTTAAGTCTTGTATCAAAGGTCTGTAAAAACCAAATAACGATAGTGCCCATAAATATAACCGTAAATGCACGTTGTAAAAAGTCACTTGCCTTTTCCCAAAGTAACAGCCCTACGCTTTTAAGCGACGGCAGACGGTAATTGGGCAGTTCCATTACGAACGGAACGGGGTGACCTCTAAAAGCGGTATTTTTAAGCAAAAGTGCCATGACAACTGCTAGAATTATTCCCGTTATGTACAGTCCTATCATAACAAATGCACCCTTACCCGGAAAAAATGCGGCGGCAAATACCGCATAAATAGGTATTTTTGCCGAGCAACTCATATAAGGCGTAAGTAGGACGGTCATTTTGCGGTCACGGTCGGACGATACGGTACGGGTTGCCATTATAGCAGGTACCGAACAACCGAAACCTATAAGCATAGGTACGAAACTTCTTCCAGAAAGACCGATTTTTCTAAGCGGTTTATCCATAACAAAGGCTACCCTTGCCATATATCCCGTATCTTCAAGAATTGATAAAAAGAAAAACAGTGTTACTATTATCGGCAGGAACGAAAGCACACTTCCGACACCTGCAAATATTCCGTCAATAACAAGACTGTGTACTACCGAATTAATTCCGTAAACCGACAGTGCGTGGTCTGCGATTTGGGTTATTTTATCAATCCCCAAACTCATAAGCGTTGACAACGCAGAGCCTATTACGTTAAACGTGAGCCAAAAAACTAAAAATATTATTCCTAAAAATACAGGTACGGCAGTGTATTTTCCCGTAAGCACCTTATCTATCATCATAGAACGCTTATGTTCTATACTTTCCCTGCATTTGACAACCGATGATGCTACGACCTTTTCTATAAACGAATACCGCATATCCGCAAGTGCGGCATTTCTGTCAAGTGCAGTTTCGGTTTCCATCTCTACTATACAGTGTTCGAGTAAATCCTTTTCGTTCTCGTCAAGTTCTAACTGTTCGGATATTTTTTCATCGCCCTCTATAAGTTTTGCCGTAGCAAATCTAGTCGGTATCTCGGCACGTTCGGCGTGGTCTTCAATAAGGTGGACTACTGCGTGTATACAGCGGTGAACGGGTGACGAAGATGAACAAAAGTCATAAACAAGGGGTTTGCGTTTTTCCCTTGCGGTACTGACCGCCTTGTCTATGAGTTCGGATACTCCCTCCCCTTTTGATGCACTTATCGGGATTACGGGTATGCCGAGTTCTGCACTAATTCGCTTTATATCAATGGTACCGCCGTTTGCCCTTACCTCGTCCATCATATTAAGTGCCAATACCATAGGTACCCTAAGTTCTAAAAGTTGCAAGGTAAGATAAAGATTTCTTTCAATATTTGTGGCATCTACTATATTGATAATACCGTCGGGCTTTTCATTTAAAATAAAATCTCTCGATACGATTTCTTCCTGCGTATACGGACGAAGCGAATAAATACCCGGCAGGTCTACAACAGAGCAGTTTTTTTGTCCCTTTATCTGACCTATTTTTTGGTCAACCGTAACGCCCGGAAAATTGCCTACGTGCTGATTAGAACCCGTAAGCGCATTAAAAAGTGTTGTTTTACCACAGTTTTGGTTGCCTGCAAGTGCAAAAATCATTCGGCTGCCTCCACGTTTTCTACCTCGATTTTTTGTGCGTCCTCTATTCTTAACGTCAGTTCGTAGCCACGCACCAATATTTCAATCGGATCGCCTAACGGTGCTACCTTTTGAAGTTTTACCTTTGTATGCGGAATAAGTCCCATATCAAGCAGACGGCAACGCAATGCCCCGTCCCCACCTACGGTAGTTATAGTGGCACTCTGACCTATCTTCATTTCGTTAAGTGTCATAAATAATCCCCTGAAAATACTCTTATAATCACAGTAATTTTAACATAAAACGTAAAAAAAGTCAACTTGACATTAAACGGTTTTTTTGCTATAATAAGAATAATAAGAAAAATTAAATCTCTATGAGGGAGTAGCAAGCGTTATAAACGTAGCAAGTCAACATCCTGACTGATTTTAAGTCTGGCTTGTTTTAAATTGCGAGACTCAGGTATGACCTATTGGTTGTACTTGGGTCTTTTTTGATAATATTAGGAGGTAAGCTATGGAAATATTTTTAAGTATACTTTTATTTGTAATCGGTGCAATATTTGTTATTAAGGGCGGAGATTATTTTGTCGATGCAGCCTCGTGGATAGCAGAGGTAAGCGGTATACCTAAACTTATAATCGGTGCTACCGTTGTAAGTGTTGCCACAACCTTCAGGAACGTCTGCAGGGTCAACTGCACCTTCTGTAAGGTTCAATACAGGAGTAGTAAACTTGTCAGCTGATGTCTGAGCATCCCATCCGGCGAGAGCCATGTATCCAAGCGCTTCAGCTGCTTCCGTGGCGCTATACTGG
>CALGCE010000016.1 GCA_937884625.1 uncultured Clostridia bacterium | reverse complement strand
GACTTTTTGGACTACACGAAACTAACTACAATCAATAAAATTGGTGGACCAGCAGTTTCGTCTTGAAAAAGGCTCCGGTGGAGCGTTTTTCACACGAATGTCCCTGCCACAGAAAACGAGCCTGTCGGCGAAGTTTGATGTGTACAACTTCCTTTTTCAATCAGACTTTTTGGACTACACGAAACTAACTACAATCAATAAAATTGGTGGACCAGCAGGGACTCGAACCCCGGACCGACCGGTTATGAGCCGGTTGCTCTAACCAACTGAGCTACTGGTCCAAATTTAATACTATCATACGCTGACAGCAAGATATATTATATACGCAATTATGCAATTTGTCAATACAAAAATTGCAAAAATAATCATCTTTTTTCAAAAAAATCACTATAAAAGCCTTGCAAATTTTTGCTTTGCAAGGCTTTATATCTTTATTAATCTTTTTTCTTGAAATTGTGTCTGTCTTTTCCGCCTTTGTGGTGTGATTTACGGTCGTCTTGATCGGCATCTTCTTCGACAACAGCACCGTTAACCTCTACAAGTGCGTCCCTGCGTGAAAGATTTATTCTCCCTTGGTCATCTATTTCTGTAACCTTTACAAGAACTTGGTCACCTACCGAAACGACATCCTCAACCTTTTCAACCCTCTTTACGTCGAGTTTTGAAATATGAACAAGTCCCTCTTTTCCGGGTGCGATTTCTACAAATGCACCAAATGTCATAAGTCTTGTAACCTTACCGCTGTAAACAGCACCTACTTCGGGGTCGTTTGCAATAAGTTCAATTATTGAAATTGCCTGTTTTGCTTTTTCAGTATCAAGACCTGCAACGTAAACGTGACCGTCTTCTTCGATAGTAATAGTACATTCGCACTGCTCTTGGATAGACTGAATAATCTTACCCTGTTTACCTATTACATCGCCTATTTTATCAGGACTAATGGTTGTAGTAAGCATTTTAGGTGCATACTTTGAAAGTTCTGCACGTGGGGTTGCTATTGCCTTTAACATAATTTCATCAAGTATATAAACTCTTGCTTTATGTGTTTTTGCAAACGCTTCTTTAATAATTTCAGGCGTAAGACCGTGTACTTTCAAGTCCATTTGAATTGCGGTAATACCCTTATGAGTACCGGCAACCTTAAAGTCCATATCACCGTAAAAGTCTTCAAGTCCTTGGATATCTACCATAGTCATAAAGTCGCCGTAAACGCCCTCATCACCGGTAATAAGTCCGCAGGAAATACCTGCAACGGGTGCCTTTATCGGAACACCTGCCGCCATAAGTGCAAGTGTAGAACCGCAAATTGAGCCCTGTGAAGTAGAACCGTTTGAAGAAAGAACTTCCGATACAACACGGATAGCATACGGAAAATCTTCAACGCTCGGAATTACCGGTACCAAAGCACGTTCAGCCAATGCGCCGTGACCTATTTCACGACGTCCCGGTCCTCTTGACGGTTTTGTTTCGCCGACAGAATATGACGGGAAATTATAATGATGAATATAACGTTTTTGGGTATCCTCATCAAGACCGTCAAGTTTCTGTGCTTCACTGATAGGTGCCAGAGTTGCAACCGAAAGTACCTGTGTCTGACCTCTTGTAAACATACCCGAACCATGTGTACGGGGCAATAAATCTATCTGTGCATTAAGCGGACGGATTTCATCAATACCTCTGCCGTCAACACGCTTATGCTCGTCTTTAAGCCACGAACGAACGACGTGCTTTTGAACAAGATACATTATCTCTTCTATCTTGCCTTCACAACCCTCGAATTTCTCGTCAAATTTCTCGTGGACTGCATCGTAAATAGGAAGAAGTGCTGCATCACGAACATTTTTATCGTCGGTATCAAGAGCCTTTTTCACGTCCTCAATACAGAACTGCTCGATTTCTTCAAAAATTTCAGGGTCAGGATTGCTTGACTCGAATTCAAACTTCGGCTTTCCGATTTCGGCAACTATTCCGTTAATAAACTGTACTATTTCCTGATTTACCTTATGACCTGCCATTATGCAGTCGAACATCAAATCGTCTTCAATTTCGTTACCGCCTGCCTCTATCATTGCTACTAAATCGGCAGTTGAAGATACGGTAAGGTTAAGATCACTCTTTTCCCTTTGTTCAAGGGTAGGATTGATAACGATTTCGCCATCAACAAGACCTACGCTTGTGCTTGCAATAGGACCGTCCCACGGAATATCCGATACCGCTATTGCGGCAGATACGCCGATTGCGGCGGCAATTTCAGGCGAACAGTCAGGGTCAACCGACATAACGGTTGCTACGACAGAACAATCGTTTCGCATATCTTTCGGGAAAAGCGGACGGATAGGTCTGTCAATACAGCGTGAAGAAAGTATTGCCTTTTCACTTGCCCTACCCTCTCTCCTCTGGAAAGAGCCGGGGAAACGACCGACTGCATACATTTTTTCCTCATAGTCAACAGAAAGAGGAAAAAAGTCCACGCCCTCACGGGGCTTGTCAGACGCAGTTACGGTACAAAGTACGCTCGTTTCGCCGTAACTTGCCATAAATGCGGCATTTGCAAGTTGTGCCATTTTACCCGTTTCGAGTTTAAACGGACGACCTGCAATTGTGGTTTCATAAACCTTGTAGTTTTCAAACATTTAAAAATCTCTCCTTTTTTTATCTTTCAGACCGGAGATTTTCTATGTTTTAGCAATAAATCCAACACCTGATATTCAGGCACTCGATTTACCGCTAAACCTTGAAAATCCTTCCGACCTGATATTGATATAAATCAAACCGGACAAAAGTCCGGTTTGTTTTTAAAAAATTACTTACGAAGACCGAGTTTCTTAACGATAGCACGGTATCTTTCAATATCATTCTTTTGAAGATAAGCCAAAAGATTTCTTCTATGACCTACCATTTTAAGAAGACCTCTGCGGGAATGATGGTCCTTTTTATGGATAGCAAGATGTGCATTAAGTTCATTAATACGGTTAGTAAGAAGTGCTATCTGTACTTCCGGAGAACCTGTATCTCCCTCGTGAATAGCATAATCGGCAATGATTTGCTGTTTTGTTTCGTTAGTCATTCTTTTTCACTCCTTTTTAAATAATTTATCCGCCATAGTCCGAGCAAAAGGCCGTGAGTGTTCCGTAAAAACGGCAGACGCCAAAAGCACAGAATACGGTAGCCTAAACAGTATATCACAGTTTAAAAGAAAAGTAAAGTATTATTTGTTTAAAATTGACTAATTTTCTTTGTTACTCAAAACCAAGAGTTCATTTATAGTATTATCAAGCAACGGCAAATATTTGTCATCTATGCGATGAATATTATCAAGTCGCCTCTCATCTGTTGAACGCTCACTTCCAAAAAGTACATAATCTGCCGACAAACCTAATAAATTACAAACCTTGACAAGCATTTTTACAGATATGCCCGTTCTTCCACGTTCTAACTCTGCAAGATAAGAAACACTTACGTCAAGTGCTTCTGCAAATTTTTCTCTTGTATACCCTTGTTCTTCTCTTGCTCTTCTTATTCTCAAATGCAATACTATCACCTCTACATATAGTATTGCTTATATTTTTACAAAATAACATCAACCAATATAGTATGTTTTATATCTTGACTTGGTTGATGTTTTGTGTTAGAATGTTGATATTTTGGGGGTGGACAAATGGAGTGTTTATTTTTAATAATTGTTTTTATAATTATTATTGCATCTGAATACTTACCAGACAAATGGTTGCTTGTTGCGACTATCGGAACTTTTTTAATTGTAATGTCTATTATAAGGCAAATAATTAAAATTAAAAAAATAAATACAAAAGTTAAACAGATTGAAATTGAAGTGTTCAGTATTCAAACTTGCATTTTTGCAGTAAATGATGCAATTTTGTAACGCGTTTTTGCAAGTTTTGTAGCTATTTTGCGCTGATAAGGCTGAAAAAATCGTAAAAAATTGCAAAAGCATGCATTTCGAGGCTAAAAATGCAGTTTTCATGACAGATTTACTTGCAAATCGCGCAAGCAAAACATGCAGAAATGAAAAATCCCGGAATACCGAAGTATTCCGGGATTTATACTAACACTGATTATTTTGCGTTAAAGATTTTGAAGATGCTGTCGAAAGGATCTTCGTCTTCTGCTGCGGGTGCAGGTGCTGCTGCAGGTGCGGCAGGTTCATCTACAAGCGCTGCTCTTGGTGAAGTTAGTAGAGCAGGTGTTGGAACATTTGGGAAAGTTGCTGCTAAAACCGCCGCAAAAGGCGCTTCATTAGCAGTACTTGGTTTAAGTGCTGCAGGTAAAGGTGCTGAAGAAGCGTTGAATGAAGGAGCAGATAGTGGGCAAGCACTCGCTTATGGTGTTGCTTCAGGTTCTGCTGAAGTTCTTTCTGAAATGGTTGTTG
>CALGCE010000015.1 GCA_937884625.1 uncultured Clostridia bacterium | reverse complement strand
GTACTAAAATCGGCTTCTTTTCCTTCACTGGCAGCTCCTTCTATTCTACTAACTATAGTCTGAATTAAAAATACCATTGATTCATTTATATTTAATCCAGTTTTAGCAGAAGCTCTAAAACATCCAGTATATCCATTTTTTAGTGTTTCTATCGAAAATAAGAGATAACGCCACATCATTAGACCATTTCCCGTCTCCGCAATCGTAAAAAATTGCTGATTCCATTCTAAAATCCGATGTAGTAGGACACCATGAAAGAATAACTTGATAGCAACCGACTTGTTGACGGGCGGATACAGTTAAATAAACCGTGCCGTTATCTAACATTACTTCGCCGTTTTCATATTTTATGGGTTTAATATCTGCTTGGCTTATTCCTGCTGTAATGCGTGACGATACACTTTTAATTTTGACGCTTCCGTTTTCGCAAAGCAATGCTATTATTCCGACCCTTGTATTTCTGAAACTTGTAGACGTTGTTAAATCTTTTAATTCTTCAATAGAGACATCGGCAATTAAATTATCGCTACTGTCATTTTTAGAATAGATGCTTACACCGCCACTGCGAAATGTAACGGATAAAGCACCGTTATCCAAAGGCACAAAGGTTAAATCCTTATCTTTATATTTAATATTTACATTATCTTTGTTTGCTAAAATTTTAAGAGAAAATCCATCTTCGTTAAAAAAATGAAACCCGTAAGATGAATTCTTAAAATCCTTAACTTCCAAATCGTAAGTTGCATAAGGGAAAAAGTTTCCTAATAAGCGACATATTTCTCCACCACTTTGTGATGTAACCGAATATTCGCCATTTTGTACCAATTCAGAAACTTTTCCGTCAAGTTGCAAAACAGGATATGGATCTCCGCTGTTTGCATTTATCCAATCTTTATGGAAACTCATTTCGCTTATTGGAATTGAAAGATTTCTATAAAAGTTTATCGAAAAGCGACGCTTAAAAGTAACATTATTTAAATCCATATGTGTATACCTCATTGGCTGTTTTTATTAACTAAAAACTATACTCCCGAAAATGCTGAAAATCCGCCGTCAACAGGGACGGTAATACCGGTTACAAATCCCGATTTTGTTTCATCAAGCAACCATTCAACCGTTCCTAAAAGTTCTTCTGCCTCGCCAAAACGTCCCATAGGAGTTGAACGAAGTATTTTGTCCGTTCTCGGTGTTGCCGTACCGTCTTCATTGAAAAGCAACGCTCTGTTTTGATTGGTAACAAAGAAACCCGGTGCTATTGCATTTACCCTTATGTTTTCCTTTGCAAAGTGAACGGCAAGCCAAGATGTAAAGTTTGTTACAGCCGCTTTTGCCGCCGAATATGCAGGAATTTTTGTAAGAGGTCTGTACGCATTCATAGACGAAATATTGAGTACCGAGCAACCGCTCTTACCTATCATATCCGGCATAAACACCTGACTCGGCAATAGTACTCCTTTTAAGTTAAGGTCGAAAACAAAGTCGAAACCTTTTTCGTCTATATTAAAGAACGTAAGAAAATCTTGGGCGTTTTCGTCGCCTTTTTGGTATTCTTCGTGAGCGGTCGTGCATTTAGCATTATTTCCACCTGCACCGTTTACAAGAATATCGCATTTGCCAAAATCGTTAAGAATTTCGGTATGTACTCTTTCAATATCCGCTTTATCGAGGCAGTTACATTTGTACGCCTTTGCGGTATTGCCGTTTTTATTTATTCTTTCGGCAACCTTTCCTGCCGCCTCCTCGTTTATATCAAGCAAAGCAACCTTATTACCCTTACCTGCCAAAAACTCGGCAAATCCCGAACAAAGAACTCCGCCTGCTCCTGTTATTACTATTACCTTTTCCATTTTTATTTTCCTTTCAATTAATTTATATTATTTTACCAATTAGTATTCCATCGTTTTAAATATTTGCCTGAAACATCATTATTACAAGTTTTTGAAATACTCATATCGGATTTTTTCTTATTAAAATATTGGTCAAATTCTTCATTATCAATCGGTAATTTTATCGGTACATTTCCTTTCCACTGTGATAAATATGCACCGTTTGAAAGAGCAAGTTCGTTTATACCCTCATATCCCGAAGAAATAGGCTCTTTACCGTAAAGAATTTGCTGTGAAAAATTTTTAAGTATTCCTAAATGTCCCTCACCTGATGTATCAGTCTTATACTCAGAATATTCAATATCTATACTGCTAATATCAAAATCATTATCAAAACAGAAATCCCTTTCACTTTCAGGTAATTTCCACCATTTTAAAGTGCCGCTTTCCAAAACAATCTTGCCCTTATCTCCTGAAATTTCAAGACGGTTTGTTCCCGGATATTCGCCCGTTGTGGTAATAAAGGTTCCCGTAGCACCGTTTTTGTATCTTGCAAATATAGTTACATCATCTTCTACCTCTATGTTATGATACTTTGCAATATCACAAAAAGCGGTTATCTCGTCGGGCATACCGCATATCCATTGCCATAAATCAAGGTTATGCGGTGCTTGATTTAAAAGCACTCCTCCGCCTTCACCTGACCAAGTAGCACGCCAAGAGGCAGAATTATAATATTTTTGGCTTCGATACCAATTCGTAATTATCCAATTTGTCCGTTTTAGTTCGCCTAAATGTCCGCCTTTTACAATTTCACGTGCTTTAATAAAAACAGGATTTGTTCTTTGATTAAACATTATTGCAAAGACTTTGCCTGACTTTTTTGCTACATCATTTAATTCTTTTGCTTTGGTAACGGTTACATCAACAGGTTTTTCAACAAGCACGTGTAAACCGTTATTTAACGCCGTTATAGCCATATCTGCGTGAAATTTATGGGGTGTTGCAATAATAACGGCATCTATTTTGCCTGATGTAATCATTTCTTCATAATCATCAAAAAAACTTACGTTTGGATAGTTGAGTTTGCAGTATTCTTTTCTCTCTTGGGAAATATCGCACACAGCAGTAAGTAGGAATCCGTCAACACCGTCTGAATAAATAAGGTTTGTATGAGCGGTGCCTATATTCCCTATACCTACTATTCCTACTCTAACCGTTTTCATAAAATCATTTTCCTTTTTCGATTGCCTCAAATAACCCGTTAATGTAAGTAGCACCTAATGCTCTATCGTAAAGTCCGTATCCTGCTTTGCCGGTTTCTCCCCAAATCATTCTTCCGTGGTCGGGACGGACATACCCGTCAAAACCCGTATCAACAAGTGCTTTTACAATTTCGTACATATCAAGGCTGCCGCTGTTTGAATAATGTCCTCTTTCTTCAAAACTGCCGTCCTCCATAAGTTTAACCTGACGGATGTGCATAAATGCAATTCTGTTCATAGAACTGTATTTACGAACCATTTTCGGTATATCGTTAAAGTCTGCACAACCAAGTGAGCCGGTACAAAAACAAAGACTGTTAGACGGACTATCCACTATTGAAAGCAATCTATCAAGATTTTTTTCATTTGTGATTATTCTCGGTATACCGAATATGGAG
>CALGCE010000014.1 GCA_937884625.1 uncultured Clostridia bacterium | reverse complement strand
CATCTGCGTATCGGCGGCGAAGGATTCGTATCCACAATGCCGAGTACCACCACGGACGTAAGGCAACATTTACAGAAAGGCAGTTATGTTCGTTCCGGTTGGGGCGGAATGCTGATTGATGCCTATTGGCGCTGCAATAAGCATTGAAAGGCCAACACCAACAAGGATTGTTACTGTTGGTGTTACGAGGATATCTATCTTGGTCTCCTTTGAAACCAACTTGCCGAATTCAGCAGCAATAATTGCAATGAACAAAACGGCAAGTGGGCCACCTGCACCACCTATGGTGTTGGCCGAGTTACCAACAACAGCAAGTGAGAAAAGTACAAGTGGTGGAGCCTTTAAGGCATAACCAATGGCAATGGCCATAGCAGGGCCTGACATTGCCATAGCATAGCCACCTATGTCTGTAAATACTGAAAGTGCGGGGATCATACCAAGTGTCTTAAAGATTGTTCCAATAAGGAGGGAACAGAAAAGACCTTGCGCCATTGCGCCTAAGGCGTCAATACCGTACCTTTTACCTGAAATTTCTATGTCCTTCTTTTTGAGGAAAGCTTTAAATTTACTCATGTCCTCATCTCCTCTTAAATTAATTGGAAATATTATATACCATTAATATAGATAAATAAAGAAAAAAAATAAGAACTCTCGCATTGCGAGAGTTCTTGATTTTGTAATGTTATCTCTTTGAGAACTGTGGTGCACGACGAGCTGCTTTGAGACCGTATTTCTTTCTTTCTTTCATACGTGGATCACGTGTTAAGAAGCCTGCCTTTTTGAGTTCGGGGCGAAGTTCGTCACTTACCTGTAAAAGTGCACGTGAAATACCGTGCCGTATTGCACCTGCCTGACCTGTAACGCCACCGCCTGTAACACTGCAAACTATGTCAAACTTATCATCGTTACCCGTAAGAGCCAACGGCTGACGAACTATAACTTTAAGTGTTTCAAGACCAAAGTAATCGTCAATATCTCTGTTGTTAATGGTTATTTTTCCTGTACCGTTATAAACACGTACACGGGCGACAGAACTCTTTCTTCTGCCGGTGCCGTAAAAATATGGCTTTCCTTCAAACATTTTTTCTGTCTCCCTTCTTAAAATTCGATTTTTTCAGGCTTTTGTGCTACCTGAACGTAATTTTCGTCTTTGTAAACGTGAAGTCTTGTAAGAGCCTTACGACCGATTGTAGTATCGGGAACCATACCCTTTACTGCAAGTTCAACTGCAAGTTCGGGACGGGTTTTCATAAGGGTTGAGTACTTAACCTCTTTAAGACCGCCGATATAACCTGTATGACGGCGATAATACTTATTATCAAGTTTCTTTCCTGTGAGCACTGCCTTTTCAGCGTTGATAACAACAACATGGTCGCCACAGTCAACATGTGGAGTAAACTCCGCCTTGCCCTTGCCACGAAGCAAATCGGCAACCTTAACGGCTGTACGACCGAGCGGTCTTGCAGCGGCGTCAACTATATACCACTTACGCTGAATTTCAGCAGGCTTTGCCATAAATGTAGACATAATCAAAACCTCCAAAATTTCATTTTTCATTTATACCGAAACATTTAAACTTAAACCAGATTTTGGAACAAGAATTTTCCGCTGTGGCTTTGTTCAAACACTCGTAAATCTAACGCCTATGGGCGACAATGAGCCGAAAGTCGCCTAAAAACCGCCCTTTTGGGCTGGTTCAAGTTTAAATGCTTCGGTATCAAGCCTGATTATGATACCACAAAGGCGGTATGTTGTCAACAATATTTTTCAGAAATTTTAATATAAAATTACAAATCTCTTGTTTTCTCTCTTTTTCTCCCGTTTTCTCTTAAATGCTCACTTGCGATTTTTAAATAATTATTGAATTTTTATAAGCGGTATGTTATTTTATATAGGTTATTGGAGGTGTTGGCGTGAAAATTCTTGCAGTAGGTGACGTTTGCGGTGAGACGGGTTGTGATGCCGTTTTAAAATTTTTACCGAAGTTTAAAAAAGAGAATAATATTGATGTTACTGTAATAAACGGCGAAAACTCGGCAGACGGCAACGGAATAACGCCTCACAGTGCCACTCTCCTTTTTTCCGCCGGTGCCGACGTAATAACGGGCGGTAATCATTCGCTTCGCAGAAAAGAAGTATATGATATGTTAGACGAAAACCCGTTTTTACTCCGTCCTGATAATATCAAATGTGAATACGGAAACGGTTACTGTCTTTTGGATTTAGGCAGAACAAGTATTGCAGTTATAAATATCGCAGGTGTATACTGTCTTGAAAAATTGGGTGCTGAAAATCCGTTTGTTACGGCAGACAACCTTATCGACCGTGCAAAAAGTGACGGTGCCAAAATGATACTTGTTGATTTTCACGCAGAGGCAACAAGTGAAAAAATAGCTCTGGCAAACTTTTTAGACGGCAAAGTGCAGATTGTGTTCGGAACACATACCCATGTGCAGACCGCTGATGA
>CALGCE010000013.1 GCA_937884625.1 uncultured Clostridia bacterium | reverse complement strand
AACAGGGGATTTTTTTAGGCGAAATTGTCTTCTTATAAATATTTATAGCACAAATAAGCAGTTTGCTAATCGGTCTTTTCATAATTCCACAACCCGACTTTCTTAAACTGCTTTTTCATAAGTTCGGCAACCGCCGTACTCTTAGTTTCAAGTACCCTCGTTCTTGCCACCGCAACAACATCATAACCATTTATGACATTTGGTGCGACACTTCTGAAAGCGGCGGTAATTATCCTTTTTGCTCTGTTCCTTTGTACCGCACCGCCTATCTTCTTACCGACGGTAATACCAAATCTTAATTTTCCTTTTCTGCCCTTTGCCGTATACAGTACGAAAAAGGGGGTAACGTATGATTTTCCCTTTGCATAAAGACGGCGAAAATCACGGTTTGATTTAATCTTTTCAAAACTCTGCATTTTTTCTCACTTTATGCCGGTGCCGTTGACCCTAAAAGGAAAAGCCACAAATAATAGTGGCTTTAATAGGTCAACTGCTTTCTTCCTTTTGCTCTGCGACGTGCAAGCACCTTACGACCGTTGGCTGTTGCCATTCTCTTTAAGAAACCGTGTTCTTTTTTACGGTGAAGTTTTTTAGGTTGATAAGTTCTCTTCATTTTCTAAACCTCCTTGTCAATTCTATGCGGTATCGGGACGGCGTGAAATTACAGATGTCCCTATGCGATACCCCGTCAATTTAGCATTATAAACCATAAGCGGGTGTTTTGTCAACTAAATTTTGCTAAAAACAAGTTTATCTTTCGGCTCTTGTTTTGCCGTTTAAAAAATCATCGTAGGCTATTTTAATGCCGTCTTTAAGTTCTGTCTTGTAATGCCAACCGAGTTTTTGCAGTTTTGAAACATTAAGCAGTTTTCTCGGCGTTCCGTCGGGTTTTGTTTCGTCCCACTCTATAACACCCTTAAATCCGACCGTATCTGCCACCGCTAATGCTAGTTCCTTTATCGTTACTTCCTTACCGCTTCCGATATTTACCGTTTCGTTATTAAGGTCTTTTGCAGAGCAGTTTTCCATAATGTATACACAGGCGTCCGCAAGGTCGTCGGCAAACAAAAATTCTCTAAGCGGTTTTCCCGTACCCCAACATACCACGCTTTTATCCCCGTTTACCTTTGCCTCGTGAAAACGTCTTATAAGGGCCGGTAAAACGTGTGAATGTTCAGGGTGGTAGTTATCATTAATTCCGTAAAGGTTGGTAGGCATAACGCTTATATAATCGGTGCCGTACTGACGGTTTAAATACTCACAGTACCGCAAACCCGATATTTTGGCAAGTGCGTACGCCTCGTTGGTCTGTTCGAGCGGACCCGTTAAAAGCGACCTTTCCTCAATCGGTTGCGGTGCCATTCTCGGATAAATACACGAAGAGCCTAAAAACATAAGTTTTTTAACATTATTCTTAAATGCACAATTTATTACGTTCATTTCGAGTATCATATTATCATACATAAAATCTGCGGGGTGGGTGTTGTTTGCGGATATTCCGCCGACCTTTGCCGCCGCCAAAAATACATACTCGGGTTTTTCTTGTGCAAAAAACCGCTCGGTTTCGTCCTGCCGTCTTAAATCGAGTTCCTTTGACGTTCTGCAAATGATATTATTATAGCCCTTTTCTTTTAAGTTCCTTACAATTGCAGAGCCTACCATTCCGTTATGTCCTGCAACGTAAATCTTTGAATTTTTATCCATAAAAACACACTCTATTCAAAAGATAAATAATTTTCGCCTTGTTTTTTAACATATTCAAGGTCGTTTTCAACCATAATTTCAACCAGTTTTTCAAACGGCGTACTTCTCGGATTCCAACCGAGTTTTGTTTTGGCTTTTGTGGGGTCGCCGAGCAGATAGTCAACATCTGACGGACGGAAAAACCGCTCGTCTACCTCAACTACCGTCTTGCCCGTCTTTTTGTCGATACCCTTTTCGTCTAGCCCGGTACCCTGCCAGATTATCTCTATTCCGACCTTCAAAAAGGCACACTCAACGAACTCTCTTACCGTTCTTTTTTCGCCCGTTGCGATAACAAAATCTTCTGCCGTTTCTTGTTGGAGAATAAGCCACATACACTGAACATAATCTTTGGCGTATCCCCAATCCCTTACAGAGTCAAGATTGCCGAGTTTAAGGGTAGACATAAGTCCCAAAGAAATTCTTGCCGCCGCAAGGGTTATTTTTCTTGTGACAAAGGTCTCTCCTCTACGTTCGGACTCATGATTAAACAAAATTCCGTTTGCGGCAAACATACCGTAAGCCTCACGGTAGTTTCGCACTATCCAGAATGCGTACTGCTTTGCAACCGCATAGGGTGAATATGGGTGAAACGGCGTCTCCTCGTTAAGCGACACACCCTTTTTCTCCACCTTGCCGTAGAGTTCGGAAGTAGATGCCTGATATATTTTTGTTTTATCGGTAAGTCCGCAAATGCGTACCGCTTCAAGTATGCGAAGTGTTCCTAAACCGTCACAGTCCGCCGTATACTCGGGCTCCTCGAAAGACACCGCAACGTGTGACTGTGCCGCCAAATTATATATTTCATCAGGCTCGGTCTGTTTTACTATTCTCACTATATTAAGCGAGTCGGTCATATCGCCGTACAAAAGTTCAAGACGGTTAGTCCTACCGCACTTTTTCATAAGTTCGTCAACAAACAGATGGTCTATCCTTTGTGTATTAGACACACTGCTTCGCCTTAAAATACCGTACACCTTATACCCTTTATCAAGCAGAAATTCCGCTAAATACGAACCGTCCTGACCGTTAATTCCCGTTATCAAAGCAGTTTTCATAAGCCCCACCTTTTTTCAACGCTATTTTTGACCGTCTGTTTCCAATCGAAAGACAAACGGTTTATATCCGACCTTTCGGACTTTCCTATATGCACCTCTAAAAATTCAAGTTCCTCGTCGGCTCTAATCATATGGTTAACACCTCTCGGTATTTTTACCGTATCGCCCTCACTCACAGAGAATCTTTCATTATCCAAAATCATCTCTCCGCTACCCGACAAAAACACCCATATTTCATCTCTCTTATTATGGTAGTGCAGACTTGAATTCATACCCTTAAACATTTTTACCCGTCTTGTAATACTGTTGTCACTGCGGTCTACCGTTTTAAGCGTACCCCATCTACGTTCCTCGTACATAGGGGCGAGTTTGATTTTGTCAACCGTTCCCTTTAACTTTTCACTGCTCTCTTTACCCGTGACAAGTATACCGTCGGCACTTGCAACCACTATCTGCCCGTCAATGCCCGACGTGATTATCGGTATGTCAAGTTCGTTGATGATTTTTACGTTTTTACAGTCGTTTTCTATCGCATAGCCTATTGTATCGGTCTGCATTTCACTGCTGAAAGTATTCCATGTGCCGAGGTCTTTCCACATACCCTCAAACGGCACCGCTATCATTTTTTTACACCTTTCAAGCACCTTATAATCAAAACTTGTTTTCGGCAGTTCGGTGTAGTTCTCATAAATATAATCATAGTCGCATTTAAGTCCCTCTTTTTCGACCAGACCTGCTATATATCCCAATTTAAAACAAAATACTCCGCAATTGTAAAGTGCTCCGCTTTTTATTAACTTGTCCGCCGTATCGGCGTCGGGCTTCTCCTTAAAACCGCCTACACTGAAATATCCGTCATAAAATTTATCGGGTACTATATATCCAAACTTACTCGACGGTTTGTCAGGCACCGCCCCCATAAGCGCTATATCGGCGTTACTTTGCCGTAACTTCTCTTCAAGCGTTTTTACCGTACTGAAATACTTATCCTCGGTATACGGGTCTACGGGCAAAACTGTTATACAGTCGTCCCTTTTAGCACCGAGTTTTGAGAGTGCGTACGCACAGGAAATTACAACGGCAGGAAAGGTGTCCTTACGTTCAGGCTCCACCGCAATGCCTATATCGCCCAACTGCGAACGGATGATTTCAAGTTGTGAATTACCGGCACAGATAAAAAGGTTGTCTTTTATACCCGCATCATTTAACTGCCCTACGACACGCTGTACCATAGACAGTCGCTTACCGTTACCGTCCTCAAAAATCTTTATGTATTGTTTAGACCTTAAATCGTTTGATAACGGCCAAAGTCTTTTACCCGACCCGCCTGACAATAAAACAGTATACATATATCCTCCGTAAAGGTGCAAAATGTACTTTATATCTTAACATAAATCTTTAATTTTGTAAAGTTTAAACTATAAATTGATACTTGAAGTTAAAGAGATAGTGTGTTATTATTTATTTATACGGGGGTGTAGCTCACTTGGGAGAGCGCTTGAATGGCATTCAAGAGGTAAGGGGTTCGATCCCCCTCATCTCCACAAAAAACTCCCCATTCAAAGAATGGGGAGTTTTTCAGGTAATAGGTAAGAAGTAATAAGTAATAAGTAAGGTGTGCCTTCGGCACGAAATTTTAAGTGGTGAGTTTTATTGGATTTTGATATTACGATAGAAAATTACGAGGAAAAGAGAAAAGAATTAGTCGGCTTAAATTCAAATTTACTCGGTGTGGTAATGCGTGAAAAAGAGTTAGAGTTAGACAAATACCTGACAAAACTCAAAAAGGATTTTGCAGAGAGTTACGGCGGTAAGATACCCTATGACATTCCCGTTCTGACCGACAGCAAACTGACAAAAACCCCTCTTTACCGTTTTTGCAACGAGTTACCGAAAGGTGCAGACCTCCATGTACACGATATGGCACTTCTGCCCGCCCGTGAGTTAATAGAGTTGCTTTGTGAGTGCAGACAGTTTTGTGTAAATACCGACAAAAAATCTTATGACCTTGTTGTTGCGGACGAGGACACAAAAGTGCCGTCGGGATATATGCGTGTATATGAGGCGATAGAGAGCGGATATTACACAAAGGAAGAGTTAATCGAAAATTGGACGGTTGCAGGGGCAAAAAATTCAGGTGTTAATATATGGGACTTTTTTGAGCAACTGTTTGACCGTCACGCCGTACTGTCGAGCAATACAGAATTTGCATCGGTTTATTACGACTACACCTTCCGTTATTACTGTAAAAGAAACATTATGCACGTTGAAATACATATGATGCTGACCGACAGTATAGACGAAAGTGCAGATTATTTAAGGGTAGTGCGTCAGGCGTACTACAATGTAAAAAAGGATTATCCGTATTTTACGGTAAGGATAATAGGTGCCGGTGTCAAGGCGGATAACAAAAACATAGAACTTACCAAAAAATGCTTTTTAAACACCGCCTACGTTCAGGAGACGGTAAAAGACGAAAGCGACCCTCATAATATCACGAATTTCGTAATCGGATTTGACCTTGTAAACGAGGAGGACACATCCCTGCCGTTACATTCCTTTGCACCTATGCTTTTAAAGGCTAAAAAGCAATTTCCCGATATGAAACTGTATATCCACGGGGGAGAAAGTCTTAACGCACAAAACGAAAACCTTATTGACGCATACCTATTAGGCGTTTCCCGTGTCGGACACGGACTTAATTTATACCGCTATCCCGATTTACACGCAAGGTATGTAAAAGAGGAGATTTGTCTTGAAGTATGCCCTATAAGCAATCAGGCGTTAGGGTATGCAAAGGATATACGAAATCACCCTGCAACCGAGTATCTGCGGTCGGGTATGCCTATGTCTTTGTGTTCGGACGACCCTGCATATATGGAAAACGAAACCCTTACGGACGATTTCTTTGCAGGAATAGTAGGTTGGGATTTAGGCGTTGCGGATATTAAGCAGTTTGGTATAAACTCGATTATGTACAGCGGACTTGACGCAACACAAAAATCAAAATCTTTAAAGGCTTACAATAAACTGTGGAATGAATTTGTAGACCGCATACTTGAAAGCGAGGAATTAAAGTGAAAAAAATAGGACTTATAGTGGCAATTGAAATGGACTCAATTTTTGAGCACTACACAAAAAGGGAGGAACTCGACTGTCCGAAAGGTTTTAACCTTTACAAAGTTAAAAAGAGCGACAGCGAAATTTACATACTGCAAACGGGAATGGGCGAAATTGCGTCGGCTGCCGGTACGCAATATCTAATTACGAAGTGCGGTGTAGAGGTAGTAGTAAACTTCGGTGTTGTAGGCGGTCTTACAGATGATATGAGCAAACAAAGAATTTGCGTTGTTGACAGAGTTGTTCATTATAGGTATGACTGTTCCGAATTTTTAGACCTTAAAATCGGTCAGGTGGATAAACACCCGTCAATCTTCCTGCCTACCGATTTATCACTTGTAAAAAAGGCACTTGAAACCGAGCCTGAACTTAAAAAAGTTACCTGTTGTTCGGGGGATAAATTTGTTTCAAAGGCAGAGGACAAGCATAATATGCATATTGATTTTGAGGGCGATGTCTGCGATATGGAATCGGCAGGGATTGTCCTTACCTGCGAGGCAAACGGTGTACCGTGCTTACTTTTAAAAGCGGTGTCGGACGGTCTTTCGGGCGGTGCGAAAGAATTTTTTGACGAACTAAAAGATGCAAGTGACGTATGTCTTAAAGTTGCAGATAAAATTATCGGTGTGCTTTAACAATAAATATTTATGTAAACGTAGTTTTTAGTTCCTAGTTTTTAGTTTTTAGTGTCAAGGTAAACTGTACCCATAAAAACGGACAGGGTGATTTTAGGGGAATGAGGTAACGTCCCTGAAAAGCGGACAGAAAAAGGAACTCAAAACCCCGAAAACCGTACAGTAGAAAAAAGTCCGAATTTATGGTAAAATGTATCCGGTCAAGTAAAGGAAAGGTCGGATACAAAATGAAAAGATACCCTTTGTCAAAAGAATTTGTTGAGGAACTGAGCAAGCACAAGTGTATTGAGCACGCAACAGAATGGAATGTAATCTTTACTGAGGAATTCAAGCAACACGCTTATGAAGAATATTACAGAGGCAAAAGCACAAGGGAAATATTCGCCCAAGCAGGGCTTGATGCTGAAAAACTCGGCAGAAAACGGCTTGAGAATTTCCGATGTTCTGTGATGAACGGTGCGGACAGAGAGACCGGATTTGCAGACAAACGGAAAGACAAGAGTAAGCAATCACCGCCAAGCACCGAAGCACAAATGGCAAAACGAATCAAGGAACTTGAACATCAGGTAACCTATCTTGAGCAGGAGAACGACTTTCTAAAAAAAATTCGTTCGGTGGAAGAGGCTTACGGTGGGAAAGCGGGCGGTGCGAAGTGATTACATCGTCAAAGTTTGAAATTATCCACAATGCGACCTGCCGTGAAAACAATGCTTTGAGCATCGCAAAGATGTGTGAGCTCGCAAATGTTTCACGTTCCGGCTACTACGAATGGATAGCAGCGGAGCCGTACCGTCAAAAGCGTGAAGATTCCGACAAAGCCGACTTTGATCTTATTCTTGAAGCATACAAGCACAGAGGTTATGCCAAAGGCGCAAGAAGTATATATATGCGTCTATTACACACCAATGTCACAATGAATCTAAAGAAAATACGCCGTCTTATGCACAAATACGGTTTGAAATGCCCCTACAGAGGACCGAATCCGTACCGTCAGATGGCAAAGGCATTAAAGACAAATACAGTTTTCCCCAACGAAGTTGACCGAAAATTTCTTGCCGGCGGTGTGAGAAAAGTGTTACTTACCGACATAACCTACATCTTTTATGACACGGGAGTTTGTTACCTTTCGACGATACTTGATGCATTTACAAGAGAAATCCTTGCTTACGAACTCAGCACCAATTTGCAGGTGGAATTTGTTCTTAGAACTGTTGAAAAGTTGGTTGCCGAACACGAATGCACACTTGACGATACAACGATCGTACATAGCGACCAAGGCTGTCATTATACAAGCAAAGCATTCATCAAGGCATTGCAAGATAATCATTTTGTTCAATCAATGTCACGCAAAGGCAACTGCTGGGACAATGCCCCGCAGGAAAGTTTCTTCGGACATATGAAGGACGAAATCAAGTATGAAATCGCCATGATGAAAACTTTTGACGAAGTCAAAGCAAAAATCCACGATTGGATAGATTACTACAACAATGACAGATACCAGTGGGATCTGGTAAAATTATCCCCGAAGGAGTATTACGGTTATGTCACTACCGGAATCTATCCTTTGAAGACTTGGGGCTCTGCCCCAAACCCCGAGGTTTAACGCTTTCGTTTCCGGGAGACAGAAAAAGAGACAGTGCACACTCGGTACTCTGTCTCCCGCAAACCCGATCCGGTGCTCAGGTCGCTCCTCAGCGTTGCCCTATCCTCCCGATCGGTAAAGCGAGACCATTATACCACATATATTTTATTTTTCTTAACACTAAAATCAAAATTGTACTTGACTTGGGGTACACTGCAAAGTGTCCTGCGGACGGCATTGTACAGTTTTTAGTTTGCAGCACAAACAATTTATGTCGGTCAAGGTGGGCGAATGTCCACCTTGATTTTGTTATATTTATAGTAATCTCGGCACCGATACGAGAAAGGAAAAAATTATGACAATAAGTGTAGACAGGCGAAGCATCACGGTGGAGGATTACGAAAAAATCATCAGCGGTACCGTCGGTGCAGAATTTAACATCGAGTTTGACGAATATTGGGAAGACTATGCAAAAATGGTAGTTTTTAAAAATCTGAACGATACGCCGATAGCAGTGCCCGTATTCGAGCAGAGCGATACGCTTATTATTCCGTGGGAGACGGTAGCAAAGCAGGGCACTTTCAGGATAGGTGTGTACGGCGAAAAAGACGGCAGAAGAACAGTAACGCTTTGGAGTGATTGGCTCGAAGTGGTAAAGGGCAGTGACAGTTTCGGCGTAGCACCCCCGTCCCCCACACCGGACGTATACGAAACGATAATAAACCTTGAAAAAAGGGCGTGTGAGGTTGCACAGTCGGTTCGTGACGATGCCGACAACGGCGTGTTCGACGGCGAAAAAGGGGATAAAGGCGACAAGGGGGACAAAGGCGATATGGGAGAACAAGGAATACAAGGTATACAGGGTATACAAGGTCCCGCAGGTCGTGACGGAGTAGACGGACAGGACGGCAGGGACGGTGTTGACGGTCAGGACGGTGCAGACGGTGTCGGCGTTCCGACGGGCGGTACCGCAGGTCAGGTACTTGCCAAAAGGTCAAACACCGATTACGATACCGAGTGGCAAACTCCGCAGAGCGGTGGCACAACCGACTATACAGATTTAAGCAATAAGCCAAAAATCAATGGTGTCGAATTGTCGGGTAATAAAAGTCTTGATAATTTAAGTATTCAAAAAAAGTTTGCTGATGTGAGTGGACACACTTTAACTTTGCCAGATGACCAGTTAAGCATAGCGGGTGGAGTT
The DNA here is from genome assembly GCA_937884625.1 of uncultured Clostridia bacterium. Taxonomy (GTDB): domain Bacteria; phylum Bacillota; class Clostridia; order Oscillospirales; family Acutalibacteraceae; genus UBA737. The sequence goes on along the minus strand of CALGCE010000013.1, from coordinate 6,576 downwards.
GTTGATTTTGTTGATTACCTTCCTACAAGTAGTAAAAACCCCATAGTTTCATCTCAATTAACTACAAAGGGGTATGTTGACGGCAAAACAGCAAATGTTATGTCTAAATTTAATTATGTTGAGGGTTATAATACGGGAAACCAAGAAGTTACCGTTAATAATGTAAAGCCCGAAAGTCAGCAGGTTGAGGTTGAGATAAATTCAAGAAACCTTATTCCTATTCCTTATGACAATTCTTTTGAAAACACAAAAAATAATAATCCTTATGAGGAAGTAACATTAAACGGAGTGCATTTTAAACCCTATCCCGACGGTTCGATTGACATTTGGGGAAGTTGTACGGAAAATGTCGGTTATTGTTTGAGAAACTATTACCATACCGACAGTGACACAACAAGATTGCAACTTGAACAAGGGTATTATGCGATAAGTGTTGAAGCAGAAAATATTCCCGAAATTTTTAATTGTGGCAGTATCAGATTATTATTTGTTGATTGTTTTGCCTATCCGACATATCCTGTTTTGGGATATAAACCAAACAACAATTTGTACGGAATAAAATTACAAATTACTACGGGCTTTCAAAATATCGCAGAAGACAGCCCTATCCGTTTATATCCCAAAATAGAAAAAGGAACTGAAAATCATCAGTTTACAACAGGACTTGAAAGTTTGCAGGGCATAACCGTTACGTTGGAAGATGGCGGATACGACCAGACTGCAACCACCAATTCGCAGGGTAAGGCGACCTTTACAACAAGCGGACTAAGTGTAAGTGACAGTATTACCGTCAGCACTGCTCAAAAACTCGAATTAAAGGTAAAAAGTTACAGAGCAGAAGAAAGGACAAAGGAAAAGATAATAAATCAAGCGGACTCGGCACTCGGCTTGAAATCTCCGATTATCAAAAAGAGTGTTTTCGCCGACGGCGATATAATATCCCTTGGCGGAAGTCTTTGTAAGAAAAATAAGCATTATACCTTTTTCGGTACGGTAGATAAGTTTGACAAATTGATTATCCGTCACGGGAATCAGTTGTATAATTCAGGTTGGATTGAAATTGATAACACCTCTATAAAGGCATATTCTTATACCACAAGTTCAAGGGAACGCTGTAATGTAGAGCACGGATTGACAATCGAGGGGTATATCGGTGTTATAATAAATGTAGACGATACCAACACCACAACCGTAACCTTGTTAACAAAGTCCGATAAATATACAACACAGGGCTTTTACGGTGCACCGAGTAACGGCGACATAGAAGCAGAAAGTGTGGGTTCGTCACTTACTAACGTAAGTTTTTCTTGGACAAGCGAAGATTTCAAAAAACCCATTTGGCTGTACGGTGACAGTTATTTAGATTTTTACAACAGTAGCCGTTGGACATACCACGTCAGAACGTGGGGATTTGATAATTGGCTTGTAGAGGGTTTCCCCGGTGCAGACGCCGAAGAAGTATATCCTTACTTCTTACAAGCCCTTGAAAGGGGAACGCCGAAATATGCAATTTGGGCACAGGGAATGAATAACAAAGATACTGCAACGGAGATTAACAGTGTATGGCTTTATTATACAGAATTATTTATAAAAAAATGCCAAGAGAAAGGCATAGAGCCAATACTCTGTACAATTCCAAACTGTCCAAATTTGAGGCACGACCATAAAAATGAGTATGTACGTAATTCGGGATACAGATACATAGACTTTGCCGAAGCCGTAGGTGCAACTCAAGTAGGCTCATCGTGGTATAGCGGTATGTTGCATCAGGATAACGTACACCCAACCGAAACGGGTGCAGTCGCTCTTGCCATAAGAGCAATTACCGATGTACCCGAACTTATGCAGTAAAAAAAATAAATTACGCTTTCGCCATTTTCATTACCAGTGAGTGCGGTAAAATCTTTGCAACAAGGCGGTAGAATTTATAAAATAAGAGATTGGTGTAAACCGCCTTTCCCCTTTTTGACGCTTTAAGCGATTTTCTTGCCATTACCGTAGGATTAACACGTGGCAGGGTGTCAAATGTGTGACTCACACCCTTTGAAATATTTGCAAGGGGTAAAAATTCGGTATCCATAGGTCCGGGGCATACCGCAAGTACGTTTATTTTTCTGATTTTAAGTTCTTCACGCAAACATCTTGAAAGACTCATAACGTACGCCTTTGTCGAACTGTATACCGCCATTCTGGCATTCGGCGTAAAAGATGCGATAGAGCAGGTGTTTATTATTTCCGAGCCGTCGGGCATAAAGGGCAGGGTTACGCTTGTCATAACCGTAAGAGATTCGCAGTTAAGACGCACCATTCCTGCATTGTCGGCAGTGTTAAGGGTGTCAAAATTTCCGAGTTTCCCAAAACCTGCGTTATTAATAAGAAGTTTTACCTTTGCGTCTTTCTCTTTTAAAAGTGCAACATAATTTTCTATGCCGTTTTGGTCGGTCAAATCAATTGCAATAGGTCTTATTTTATCCGATAGCATTTCTTTTAACTCTTCAAGGCGTTCCTTTCGCCTTGCAAGAACCCATATTTCGTCAAGGTCGGGGTACTGCTTTAAAACCTCCGATACATACTCTTTGCCAAGTCCCGAAGACGCACCCGTTATTACTGCTGTATTCATAAAACTGCACTTGCCTTTCATATATTATATAGAACTACTTTTAATTATAGGACAGCAACAGGATTTGTCAACCGATTGTTTAAAATGCGGTTTATAAATATTATTTTTAAAAATGCTTGACAAATCGTTTTTTGTATGCTAGTATATGTATACCGCATATTGTGGGCTTTTAAAGTTATGCCTTTTGGGTGTACGCCTAACCGTAGCGAGTCTGGATTATATCAGGTAGGTGTAATAAATGTACGCTATTATTGAAACGGGCGGTAAGCAGTACCGTGTGGAAAACGGTGACGTTATCTACGTTGAGAAACTTAACGCCGAAGTTGACGAAGAGGTTACCTTTGATAAGGTAGTTGCAGTAAGCAACAGAACCTTAAAGGTCGGTAAACCCTACGTTAAGGACGCTTTCGTTAAAGGCACCGTTTTAAAGAACGGTAAGGGTAAGAAAATCACGGTATTTACCTATAAGCCGAAGAAAAGCAGTTCACGCAAAATGGGTCATAGGCAACCGTATACAAAGGTACAGATTACCGAAATCGGTTAATTATGACGAAAATCAAATTCTTCGCTGACCAAAACGGTCTTTGCGGTTTTAGAGTCAGCGGTCACAGTTCCCTAAACTGCGATGATACAGAAGGTAAAATTGTTTGTTCAGCGATTTCGTCCACCGCTTTTATGACGGCTAACATGATTTGTGAAATTATTGGGGATAATTGCGAGGCAGCGGTGGACGATGCGCTTATTGAAATTAATGTAAAAAACGCATCTGAAAGTTCGAGGATAGCACTTGAAGGCTTCAAACTTCATATGACCGAACTTTCAAAACAGTATAAAGACAGAATTAGGATTATCACGGAGGTGTAGATACAATGTTGAAGATTAACATTCAACTGTTCGCTCATAAAAAAGGTATGGGTTCTACAAAGAACGGTCGTGACAGTGAGTCAAAACGTCTTGGTGTCAAGAGGGGTGACGGTCAGTTCGTTCTCGCAGGAAATATATTAGTTCGTCAGAGAGGAACGCACATTCACGCCGGCAATAACGTAGGTCGTGGTTCGGATGATACTTTGTTTGCTCTTATCGACGGCAAGGTTAAGTTTGAGCGTGTAGGCAGGGACCGTAAACAGGTCAGCATCTACGCAACAGAACAGTAAGTTATTAAAAATCAATTCGGACGGTGGCTTTAATTTTTAAGGTGCTGTCCGAATTTTTTTTAAGAGAGGGAGAAAAGATATATGAAAGTGTGCCATGTATGTTCGACCGAGTGTGAAGACCGTGCAGAACTTTGTCCGTTGTGCGGTGCACAATTGCGAGATGAGGAGACCGAGCAGCAAGAGGAAATAATAGAAATAAAAAATCCCGTTCTTGCGGTATCGGTTGAGGACGTTGTAACCGCCGAGATATATAAGGACGTATTAAAGGATAATAAAATACCGTTTTTTTGTGATGACGAGGGCACTTCGGGAATGAAGTTGATTTTCGGCGGCGGACTTGTTGCGGAGAATATATATGTTGACGAAAGCGACCTTGAAAAGGCACAAAATATATATGACGAGGTTTTAAACGCAGAACCGGAGTACGATGATTTTGACGGTGAGGAAAACTGATGTTTGTAGACGTAGCGAAAATACACTTAAAGGCAGGTAACGGCGGAAACGGTGCGGTGTCTTTTCATAGGGAAAAGTACGTAGCGGCAGGCGGACCTGACGGCGGTGACGGTGGCAGAGGCGGAAATATCATATTTAAGGTAGATGATAATCTTTCCACCCTTGCCGATTTCAGATATAAAAGAAAATACTGTGCCGAAAACGGCGAAAACGGAAAAGCGTCAAGGGGTAGCGGAAAGAAAGCACCCGACCTTATTATAAGCGTACCGAGAGGAACACTTGTAAAGGAAACCGAAACGGGCAGAATAGTAGCCGATGTGTCGGACGACGAGCCGATAGTTGTTGCAAAAGGCGGTAACGGCGGTTGGGGGAATATGCATTTTGCAACGCCTACCCGTCAGGTGCCGAGATTTGCAAAGAACGGCAATCCCGGCGAAGAACTTGACGTAACACTTGAACTTAAACTTTTAGCCGATGTAGGACTTATAGGTTTTCCAAATGTCGGCAAATCTACGCTTATTTCGGTTGTCAGCGAGGCAAAGCCTAAAATAGCAAACTATCACTTTACCACACTTACACCCGTTTTGGGCGTTGTGAGAATGGGCGAGGGTTCTTCTTTCGTTATGGCGGATATTCCCGGTCTTATTGAGGGAGCGGGCGAGGGCGTAGGGCTCGGTCACGAGTTTTTGCGTCATGTTGAGCGTTGCCGAATGTTGTTGCATGTTATAGACGTTTCAGGCAGTGAGGGCAGAGACCCGATAGATGATTTTAATAAAATAAACAAAGAACTTGAAGTGTTCAGCGAAGAACTAAAAGACCGTCCAATGATAGTCGTAGGTAATAAATGCGACCTTGTAGATGACGAAAGGATAGCAGAGTTAAAGAGATATTTTGAGGATAAAGGCTATGAATTTTATCCGATAATGGCGGCAATAGCAGAGGGTACGGGTGAACTTATAAACAGTGTGGCGGCACACCTTGCAAAACTTCCTGCGATTAAAAAGTATGAGGCGGAGCCTAAACCCGTAGTGGATTATACGGTTAAGACAAAACGCACCTTTAATATAAGGGCGTGTGACGGCGTGTTTTTCGTGGAGGACGCACCGTGGTTGCTTGACGTTATGAACAGAGTAGACCCTGATGATTATGAATCCTTGCAGTACTTTGAAAGGGTGCTTCGCTTGAGCGGAATAATCGACGCACTTGTAAAGATGGGTGTTAAAGAGGGCGACACGGTAAGCGTTTATGACGTAGAGTTTGATTATGTGCCGTAGGAGAAAAATATGAATGACATAAAACAATTAAGTCCGTCTGTTTTAGCATTTGTGGGCGATGCTGTTTACGGTCTTTATGTCCGTACCGCACTTGCAAAGGTAAACCGACCGTCGGGCGAACTGCATAAAATGTCGGTAGAACTTGTAAATGCATCTGCACAGGCAAGAGCGTTTAAGATTATAGAGTCTATGTTAAACGAGGAAGAACTGTCTGTATTTAAAAGGGGAAGGAATTTTCATACAAATACAACTCCTAAAAGTTCTTCAAATGCACAGTACCATACCGCAACGGGACTTGAAACTCTGTTCGGCTTTTTATATCTTTCGGGAAACACAAAAAGGGCAGAGCAACTCTTTGAAAAAATAATAGAAATATAGTATGTATTTACAGTACAAAATCAATACGGGTTGAAGCCATTTCAACCCGTATTTTGTGTATATTTACGCTTTTTGAAAAATTTTTGAAAAAAATGCAAAAAAGTGTTGACAAAGGGGAATGTATGTGGTAATATAATCAGGCGCCTTAAAAAAGGCGTGTTAAAAACGGACCTTGAAAATTAAACAACGACAGATAATAAGGACCCGACGATTCCAAGAGAAATCAAGGAAATCAAGGACAAAATAAATGCGTCAGCATTAAAAGAGAGTCAAAAGACAATCTAAAAGAGATTAATACACTAAAAGTGTTTTAATACAATAATTTAGAGAGTTTGATCCTGGCTCAGGACGAACGCTGGCGGCGTGCCTAACACATGCAAGTCGAACGGAGCAAGCCCCTTCGGGGACTTACTTAGTGGCGAACGGGTGAGTAACGCGTGAGGAACCTGCCTTTCAGTGGGGGACAACAGTTGGAAACGACTGCTAATACCGCATAATGTTATTGATCGGCATCGATCGATAACCAAAGATTTATTGCTGAAAGATGGCCTCGCGTCTGATTAGATAGTTGGTGGGGTAACGGCCTACCAAGTCGACGATCAGTAGCCGGACTGAGAGGTTGAACGGCCACATTGGGACTGAGATACGGCCCAGACTCCTACGGGAGGCAGCAGTGGGGAATATTGGGCAATGGGCG
>CALGCE010000012.1 GCA_937884625.1 uncultured Clostridia bacterium | reverse complement strand
TGTTGTTCCGTCGGGCATTTTTTCCATAGTGGCTTCGGTTAATTCTTCGTTTTTAAAATATGTAACGTCAAAATCACCGCATATATAAATTTCACCCTCATCGCCGTCTTTTAGTTCGTTGCCGTCCTCATCGCAAACTATGACCTTTACACCGTCAAAAGCCGTACCCAAAGGCGTATTATTATAAGGCTTGTCAATATGAAATCCCGCAATAATTGCCGTTTCACTCATACCGTAAATGCTTAAAATATCATAATCGGCACTGTAAATGTTTGAAACACGTTCACTTCCCGTTACAACACGCAACAAGGTCTTACTGTCGGTTTTAAACAAACGCAAAAGTTGGGGCGTTATAACACCCGTTGTAATTCCGTTATCTTCATAATACTTTGCTATAAGTTCACTTGAATGGCGTACCTCCTCTGTAAGTATATGTATAGTACCACCGAGCAAAAGAATGCTTAAATATTCAAAAATATGAATAGCAAAGGTAAAAAGTGTACCGCTTGCGTGATTTATGCAGTCAATGCCGTCCAAAATTACCTTTTGACGCACTGCCGCATTTACAAGGTCTTTTGCAGTATAAAGTATACCTTTCGGCGTTCCCGTTGAACCAGAAGTGTAAACCAAAAGTGCAAAATCACCGTCATTCGTTTCAACTTCGGCAGGAGAAAAATTCTCAATGCCGTCAAAAAAATCTTCTGTTATAATAAATTTTGCATTACAGTTATCATAAATATAATTTATTCTCTCTTGTGGGTATTCGGGGACTACGGGTACTACAACACAGCCTGCCTTTAAAATTCCTAAATATGAGGCAATATATTCCATTTTGCGTCCTATATTTATCAGAACAAAACTTCCTTTATTTATACCGCTTTTTTGGAGTTTTCCTGCAACATAAGAACTTAATAAATCAAGTTGTGAATATGTAATACTGCGACTCCCGTCAAGGTCAATAAGAGCCGTTTTATCGGCGTACAAATTAACTGTTTTTTTGAAAAATTCTATATAATTCATAAACCCTATTCTCCCACGTTAATCTATATAATATATGTTAACATAAAATGGAATTAAAATCAATGTTGACATTAAGATTACCATAAATTAGAAAAAAGCAGACTGCCGTCTGCTTTTTAGAATATCAATTCATTCTTACATACTAAATCGGGTTTTTCTTCTTTGCCGTTCATACAGCACGAAACACAAAAGTCCTTTATCTCGGTATATTCAAAAAACGTATACTGCTCTTTAACATCACTGCAATTCACGCAGATTTTTTCTTCTGCTAACGAAATACAAAACTTATCAAGCGGTAAATTCATACCGTAACCCGTTGCCTTTATAAAGGACTCTTTTAGCGTCCAAAATCTGTAAAACATTCTTTTTTGTTCTTCGGTGTTATGTAAACTTAATATGGCGTTGTATTCTTCTGTGCTGAAAAAACGTTTTGCGATTTTTAAATCTATACTGTCAACCTTTTCTATATCGCAACCTACTTCACTCTCGGATACCGCAAGTAAAACATATATATCACTATGCGATATATTAAAGTGTATATCAGGCTTATTTTTAAAGTACGGTTTGCCGTATTTACCCTTACCGTAAACCATATCTTTTTCACTTAAACCCAAACTTTCAAGGCAGTATTTAAGCAGTATACCTGCACCAAGACTTAAATTTTTATCTTTTGCGTTTTTATAAGCGTTTATCTTTTGCTGTCTGTACTTAGATAACGTATTATAAAAACGGTTAAAGGTGTCCTCATCGTTTAACGGCGATGTTTCAAGATAATTAAGCCGTGTCCCGGTTAATGTCCGCCCTTTATACTTGCCATCTTCATTTCTTCGGAATTCTCGGCACTTTTGTTTACTGCATCGGGTGTCTTAAAAGTCGGAACTACTTTCGCCATTGCTGTCTTTAATAAATCGGAATTATTTGAACCGTAGGACTTTTCTACCGCTTTTGTCAAAATCTCGATTTTTTTGTCAACCTCTGCCCTTGAAAGCGGTGTATCGTGTTCGATAAATATCAAATCGTTATCGGTTTTATCAAGGTCTTCGCTTTTTATTAAAAGTTCCTCATAAAGTTTTTCGCCCGAACGCAAACCGACTTCAACAATTTTTATGTCCTTATCAACCTCTAAACCCGATAACTTAATCATATTACATGCAAGGTCGTAAATCTTGACGGGTTTTCCCATATCAAGTACAAATAATTCGCCCTTTTTCGCCATAGCACCTGCATTTATAACCAACTGACTTGCCTCGGGAATTGTCATAAAGTACCGAATAATACGTTTATCTGTTATTGTAATCGGACCTCCCTGTTTTATTTGACTTTTAAACAGAGGTATAACGCTTCCGTTTGAGCCTAATACGTTTCCGAATCTAACGGCGGCGAAATTAGTTTTACTGTCAGTCCTTGACTGAATAATCATTTCGCACATACGTTTTGATGCACCCATTATATTGGTAGGGTTGACCGCCTTATCGGTTGAAATCATAATAAACTTTTCGGTTTCATATTTTTCTGCCATATCGGCTGTGTTATATGTACCTAAAACGTTATTTTTTACAGCCTCCCCTGAACTGTGTTCCATCAAAGGTACGTGTTTGTGTGCTGCTGCGTGGAACACTACGTCGGGACGGTAAATATTAAATACCTCGTCAAGCCTTTTTCTATCCCTTACGGAGCCTATCTCTACGCAAAGGTCAAGTCTTTCGCCGTATTTTCTTAACA
>CALGCE010000011.1 GCA_937884625.1 uncultured Clostridia bacterium | reverse complement strand
TCAAATCTTTTAAATATGCAGCAACCGTAGTATAGTACCATTGTTGCTCTTTAACGTCACTTTGGTGAAAACTCTGCCATAATGCATCGCCTTTTTTCAAATACGCCCTATGAAAAGAACGCATATTTGAAAGTTTATCGCCGAGCCACACCATTTTTACACCTATATCACTGCTGTTTTTAAGAACTTCAAGTGATTCCGTCTTACGGATTTTCCACGTCTGTTCGGCAGGTACGTCGTTACGCTTGTTCTCGGTTTCGGATTTTACCAAATTCATAACCCTTGTACCAAACATATCCTCTATTTCGTTTAACGTAACTCCTGCATCCTCAACTGTGTCGTGCAACAGTGCCGCACAAAGAACTTCACGGTCACCCGTCATACTTCCTACTATTGCAGCCACTTCCATAGGATGCAATATAAAAGGTGCCGAATTAGTCTTTCGCACCTGACCGCTATGCTTTTTTGTGGCAAACTCAATTGCCTTTTCAAATAATTCCATTTTTAGTCACCTGTTGCTTATTGTAACACATACTTATAAAAAAATCTACTGTTTTATTATAATTATTTTAAAATAATGATGAATTTAAAATTAGATAAAATTGTAATAAAAAAACGAATAATTTACCTCTAATAAAATTTTTTTTATTTCACAAAATATTATTGCAAACGCAAAAAACAAATAAGCGAGGAGTGAAACAAAGAAATGGCTAAAAACGTAGTACCGGAAGCAAAAGACGCTCTCAACCGTTTTAAGATGGAAGCAGCCAACGAAGTTGGCGTTAACCTCAAACAGGGTTACAACGGAGACCTTACCTCTAAACAGGCAGGTTCTATCGGCGGACAGATGGTTAATAACATCTGTCCTGTACGTCTTATGAAATTCACACGAAATTATCGATGGCTTGACGGACATATAAAAGAGTTTACATATCAATTTAAAATCGTTATTTAGGCAATATTTAAGGCACGAACCATAAAAGTCCATGCCTTAAATCTCGTTTTCACTTATAATTTTCTACTGTGATTATATCAAATGTTAAATTTGTCCCATTCACTTGAATTTTCCGGCTCGTAGGTGCCTAACTCAATTGAATTTGCAATAATTTTGCGAATATCTTTTAGTGAAGATATTTCACCGAGAGCATAATACGCCACGGCAATGTTACCCATAGCGGTAGCCTCTGTCGGTCCGGTTACTACCTTTACTCCGCAGGCATCTGCTGTAAGTTTGCAAAGCAAGTGCGACTGTATGCCTCCGCCTAACATATTTATCTGACTGTAATTTTTGCCTGTCAGTTTTTTAAGTTCCTCAAAGGTTTTCTTGTATTTAAGTGCAAGGCTTTGATTTATGCACCTTACTACCTCTCCCCTTGTCTGTGGAACGTACTGTTCTGTTTTCTTACAGTATTCTCTTATTTTATTAGGCATATCTCCGGGTGTTTCAAACGACGGGTCATCTACGTCAACAAAACATTTAAAAGGTTCTGCCTTTAATGCCTCGTCTTCCAATATACCAAAGTCAAGTTCAGTTTCTCCCTCTCGTTTCCACTGACGCAATGACTCCTGTACAAGCCACAGTCCCGTTATATTCTTTAAAAATCTTGTCTTACCTGCAAATCCGCCC
>CALGCE010000010.1 GCA_937884625.1 uncultured Clostridia bacterium | reverse complement strand
TTTATTGCTCATCTTTTTCCAGAAGAAGCGCTTGATGATGTTTTCCGACATCGATGATGATGCCGCGAGCATCTGCGAATCGGCGGTGGACATTATCGATGCCATGATTCCGGATACGATGAGGCCCGCGATTACCGCGAGAACGATATTTTTCTTGCTGAATTCGTCGGCGATGTAGATAATGATTCTTTCGGCATCAAAGTCGGCGCCGAGAGACTCGACAAGGCCGTGGGACTTGACGAACGCTACGCCGATAACGCCGATAAAGATTGCGATAGCCATGGAAATGACAACCCAGACGGAGGCGATGCGGCGTGAAATCTTAAGCTTATTGTCATCCTTGATGGCCATGAATCTCAACAGAATGTGAGGCATGCCGAAGTATCCGAGTCCCCACGCAAGTGTTGACGCTACGGGAAGTGCTCCGTAACTTGTTGCAACACCGTTTGCAACATCGTGACCTTTAAACAGATTGGTAAAACCTTCAAGCGAAGAAACGTTATTAAATACGTTACCAAATCCGCCGAAACCTACGACTACAAACAAGGCAATAGTCATTACGATAGACTGCACAAAGTCGGTAGTAGATGCGGCAAGAAAACCGCCCAAGGTACAGTAAATGATTATAACCGCTGCACTGATTACCATAGCAAGCATATAATCCATACCGAAAAGCGAAGAAAACAGTTTACCGCAGGCAGAAAATCCCGATGCGGTGTAGGGAATAAAGAATATTATAATAAATATCGCCGAAACGGTGGTAATTATTTTTTTATCGTCGCCAAAACGCTTACCGAAAAAATGAGGCAGCGTGTACGCATCTATTCTTTGACTGTAAACACGAAGTCTTTTTGCAACTATAAGCCAGTTGATATATGTACCGATTGCAAGACCGATAGCCGTCCAACTTGCTTCTGCAAGACCGCCCATCATAGCGACCGCCGGAAGTCCCATAAGCAGCCAACCGCTCATATCAGACGCCTCTGCACTCATTGCAGTCACAAGCGGACCCAGTGAACGACCGCCCAAAAAGAAATCACTTGTAGTTTTGTTTTTATCGGCAACCTTAAAGCCGATTGTAAGCATCATAATCATATAAATTACGATGGCAACAAGAATAATCCAGAGTGAAGTTGTCATTTATTTGCTCTCCTCAAAAAAATATAACATATTTTACCATATTATTATCACTTTTACAAGAAAAACTTATTTCTCGGTTATATTGATTTTTTTATCAAGGCTTGTGAGTTTAAAAATACTCATAATTTCATTACATACGTTAATTACACAAAAATCGGCACCCAATTCCTTTGCCTTTCTGTGACATGATACAACCTGACGAAGCCCTGATGATGCAATATACTCAACCTTATCGAAGTCAAGTATAATTGCCGACGTATCCTTTATTTTTTCTACTTCCTCACCAAGGGCGGGGGCAGAAATCGTATCTAACCACCCGTCAAGTTTAATCGTAATCTTTCCGTCATTATTTTCTGTTGTGATATTCATTTGTTTTCCTCCTCGAAATATTTAGTAAGGGTTAATATATTTTTACCGTTTTCATAACTGTACTTAATATCGTCAACATTTGATACTGCTATAAACTTACCAAGACCGCCTATTTTAGTATCAAGGTCGTAGTCTTCGGGAACACATATGTTTTCAAGCGGATTAAACTCTATCCCGCCGTCACGGAAGCGTATCATAACCCTATCCGACACAGCAAAGGTAAACCGTACCTTTTCTCCCTGCGGTACACCGTCGGGGAACGCATAAGAGCAGATATTTACAAAGCATTCCTCTGCCGCAAGGCATAGGTTTAACTGCTGTGTGCGTGGCAGGGGTACCGTGAGAATAGCCTGCTTTATTCTCGAAAGTTCATTTATATCAAGGTCAAGCAACAATTCGGTGGTATCCTTAACCGTAAGGGTAAGCATTGTAATATCGTCGTACTGCTCCGCCTTACCCACATACTCACATAGAGCGTTATTAACATAAGACACAAGATTTTCCGCATGGGAAGTTCTGAAATTGACAAGTTGACTTTCAAGACGCTCTTCGCCGTAAAACTCGTTATTTTGATTAATTGCCTCATTGACACCGTCGGTATAAAGAAACAGCGTATCCCCTGTTTTCAGTTGTTCGGTTTGCTCGGTATATTCTTCATTTTCAAATAAACCTAACGGTGTACCGCAAGTTGCTTTAAGTGTTCTTATACTGTCGCTTACAACATACGGAAGATTATGCCCTGCATTTGAATAGGTAAACTCTTTGGTATTACTGTCATAAATACCGACAAGTGCCGTTGCAAAGAGCAAAGCCGAATTGTTTTCGGCAAGGGTATTATTTGTTCTGCATAAAATTTCACAGGGCGATAAGTCTAGTTTTGCAAACTGACGGATTAACATAAGCGTTACCGCCATAAACATGGCGGCGGACACACCTTTGCCCGATACATCGGCAATAACGGCTAAAACACGGTGGTCGTCAAGCGGAACATAATCATACAAATCTCCGCCTACGTTTTTTGCAGGTGTCATAACGGCACGCAATTCGTAGTTGGGTGCTATGATGTGTTCTTTCGGCAAAAAGCCTTTCTGTATTCCCGCTGCAATTTGAAGTTCGGCATTCTGGTGTTCCTGCTGTCGTGTAAGACTGTTGATATTTTTAATATAGTTGTCAATATCGTCGGTCATACTGTTAAAAGCAGTCGAAATCATAGCAAATTCATCGTCGGTGCCGATTTCGAGTTTTTTATCGGTGCGTTTACCGTCGGTAATAAAGTCGTTCATACTCTTGCTTATTATCTGTGCGGGTTTTGATACCCTCTTTTTGACTATGAGATAAACACCGTAGTTAACCCCTATTATTACCACAACAATAATCAGAGCAATAATTGAAAATACCCTTGCTATCTGCTTAAACATATTGGAATAATCAATACTGACACCTGCTATACTTACATTCCCAAAAGTGTCTTCTGTTCGTATAAAGGTTGTCATCTGATGACCGAATTGGTTTTTCTGTGATATATTCCCGAAAACCTTCTTGCCGTTTATAATCGCAAGTTCTTCGTCACTTATAGTGCGTTTTAAAGTATATCCCGTCAAATAATCGTTTGGCTTTTTGGGGTTATCGTCCTTTGCAGAAAAACAGATATAGGTAACGGTGTTTTTCTCGATGTCGGGTACATATATATACGCATAATCAATACCGTACCACCGACAGGCATAATCTCCGTAAAAAATAGCATTCTGCGGATGTTCTACATCAACGGGAACACCGTCTTTGCCCGATTCATAAGCCACAATATCGGAGTAGATGGTTGCCACAGCCTGAGCATACCTTCTGTTTTTTGAAATCGTTGACTGCATTACATACAAAAACGAAACTACAAACAAAATTGCAAGTGCAACAAGTAAAACAAACGATGTATGATGCGTGACCTTTATTGCAACCGAGCGTTTCATAACTTTTTTTCTCATATTAAATATCTTCCTCAATATCATCAACATTAAAATAATCGAGTGTCATAATACTATTAATTGCACGGTCTAAATAGGTATCGTCTACGAGTGGCCAAGAAAATCCGATACGGTAAAGTATATTGGTGGTAAACAGATTGTCGGTATCTACTGCGTGGGCATCCTTAATATCGTATGCGGCAAGACCGTTAAGACGGGCATTTACACCGTCCTCGCCGAGTTTGTTTCTAAACTCCTCATAATAAATCTCGTCCTTTTCGGGAAGTATCGTAATGCCGTTGCGGTTGCAGGCATCAATTATCTTCATTTCGTCAAATCCGTAACGGTTATCGCAGTTAAATGCGGTAAATTTATCGTTCGTACCCGAGAGCAAAACTATCGCTTTTGCGGTGCAGTCAACAGGAGAAAAACGCATAGGGTCGGTCATATGGCTTATCGGATATTTACCCATTACCGCAAAACCTCTTATACCGCTCATAAACATATTGGTTTCCATATTTGCCTGAAATTCGCCGTCACTGTGACGTCCCATAAGGTTGCCTACACGGATTACCTTGCCTTTAAGACCGTTATCAATGGCATCAAACATACAAAGTTCCGCTTTATACTTTGAAATTCCGTACTTATTAGACATATCGTCTATTACAAACAACTCGTTTTCGTGCATACGGATTTGCTTTTCATAACTCTCCTTTGTATGAATACCCGGTACCGAAACGGTGGAAATCTGTATAAGCCTTGCATTCTTTTCTTTGCAAAGTAAAATCAAGTTTTCAACACCGTGAACATTAATTCTTTGTAAAATATCGGTGTCGGAGAAGTGCTTGACACAGGCGGCACAGTTAATTGCCGTATCAAAGTTAATATTTTTAAGTGTATCGGCAAAACCGTCGTCTGTAATATCGGCATCAATTACGGTAATACGGTTTTTAAGAGCATCGGCAAAACCGTCACTGAAATAGTAAATAAGCATAGTTTTTAGGCGTATTTCGGCACTTTCATAACTGCCCTTTCTTACAAGACAGTATATATGTCCCTTTTCCGTGCTTAAAAGTTCGTTTAGTACGTGAATACCTAAGAAACCTACCGCACCTGTAAGAAGTATATCGCCTAAATCTTCCCTTGTTACTTCGGGTGCATATTTTACCATATTATACTTTAATGTTTCACGGGTTGTAGTGCTGTCGGAAGTTTTGTTTTCGCTACTATCGTTATCGGCTTTGTTATCACGTTTTTCTATAAACTGTGCTAAAAGTTCGGGTGTGGGGTTGTCAAAAATATCCCCGTACTTAACCTCGATATTTTCCGACATAAGCACCATCGTTACCTTTGACGCAGTAAGCGATGTGCCGCCGAGTTCAAAGAAGTTATCATCTGCATAAATTTCTTCCATATTAAGCGTACTTGCAAATATCTCGCAAAGGCGTTGCTCCAATGACTTTTTAGGTGCACGTCTGCCTGCTTTTCTTACCGAAGTCTGCTTTACTTCGGGGAAGCCGTTTTTATCTATCTTACCGTTGGGGGTAAGAGGCATCTGTTTAAGTTGCATCATAACGGCAGGTACCATATAGTAGGTAAGACGTGACTTCATATAAGCGGTCAATTCGTCAATATTTACCTCGCTTTCTGCCGTAAAGAAACCTGCAAGGTAGTCTTCCGTACCGTTATTGCGGACTAAAACTTTACTCTGCTTTACAGCGGTATAACTGCACATTACCTTTTCTATTTCGTCAAGTTCTATACGAAAACCACGAAGTTTTACCTGATTGTCTATTCTTCCGCCGAACTCAATTTCCGCATTTCCGTTAAGACGTACAAGGTCACCGCTGTGGTAAGCAGGGAATGTTCTTAAATTATAAAACATTGCCTTATTCTTTTCGGGGAGTTTTACATATCCTCTGCCTACACCTTTGCCGCAGATAATAAGTTCTCCTACGCCGTAGGTTGGCAGTACGTTGCCGAACTTATCAACGACAAACATCTTCATATTACCTGGCGGTCTGCCTATTGTAATACCTTCTGTGCTATGCAATTCCTTTGTAGAACAGCATATAGTACATTCGGTAGGTCCGTAACCGTTTATTATCTGCAACTGTGGTACTACATTCCTAAGCGTAGTGTAAAGTGCCGACGGGAAAGCCTCCGCACCTACTACTATCGACCTTAAATTTTTAAGTGCAGGTAAAAATTCGGGCATACTTACCATATTGTTCATAAATGACGGTGTACATACCATCATCTGTACCTTGTTTTGTATCATCAAATCTTTAAGGGCAAGAGGATTGTGGAATTCGTCTTCTGTTGCAATGCAGAGTGTTTTGCCCGTACAAAGCGGTAAGTACAGTTCATAAAGCGACATATCAAATGATATGGAACTCGTTGCCAAAGCCGAGCCGTCACAACCGTCATTCTGATAATAGTCAAGTGGCAGTATATCGGTTTGTACGAAGTTTGAGAAATTATGATGCTCAATCATAACACCTTTTGGCGTTCCCGTTGAGCCTGACGTATAAATACAGTATGCAAGTTGGTCGGGTGTAATATCTACGTTTGGATTTTCGGTATTATTGCCTTTAAGCAATTGCTCTACCGTAACGGTTTTATAAGGTTTTTGCTCTGCAAAAAGTTGTGTCTTTTGTTCTTTTATACTGTTTGTTGTAATAACAAACGGACTTTCGGCATTAGTAAGACAAAAATCTATACGCTCATCGGGGTAGGTGGGTATCATAGGCAGGAATGCACCGCCTGCTTTTAGTATTGCAAGTTCGGTAATCATTACCTCTTTTGTTCTATCCAAAACAAGACCGATTATACTCTCTTTACCTACTCCCAAATCTATTAAAGCGTTTGCCATTATATTGGCTTTTTTATTAAGTTCGCCGTAACTTATCGTCTCTCCTGCGGCAATAACAGCGGTCTTTTCGGGTTGTAAGAGGGCATAACGCTCAAACAAACGGTGGCAGTATATATCTTCTGTACTTACGTCGCTGTCATTTAAAATATTATAGGTATCTATTTCCTCGGGAGATGCAAAGCCGACGCCGTAATATAGCGCCTTTTATTTTATTATATCAAAAATAGTATTTGCAAATATTCTCTCATAATAAACACTAAAAATATGTATACAAATAGAATACATTATGCAAAATAATTCGACATTTTTTACTGTTTAAATAATATATAATCATACTAGGTGATAAAATGAACAAATTATATATGGGAATAGATATTGGTTCAACCACTGTAAAAATCGCAGTTCTTGATGAAAATCATACCATTTTGTTTTCTGACTATGAGCGTCACTTTGCTAATATTCGTGAAACATTAAAAGCTTTATTAGAAAAA
>CALGCE010000009.1 GCA_937884625.1 uncultured Clostridia bacterium | reverse complement strand
CGAGCACGGGCATAGGCACATGCTATAGGTGAAAAAGGGAGTTTGATATCGTCAACGAAATATATCTTCTTCAATGTGTCTGAGAGAGGGAGACCTACTGCGGCACCGGCAGGACTTACATGCTTGAAAGAAGTTACCGCAGGAAGTCCCAAAGCCTCTTTAAGTTCCTTTACAAGTTGCCAAGAGTTAAATGCATCTAAAAAATTAATATAACCCGGTCTTCCGCAGAGTATTTCAATGGGAAGTTCACTGCCGTCATTCATAAATATTTTAGACGGCTTTTGATTAGGGTTACAACCGTATTTAAGTTCAAATTCTTTCATTTTTTATTTCTCCTTACTTGTTCTTATTTATAAGTCTGTTTTCTTCTTTTAAGGTTTCAAGGTCTACATAGCGGACATAAAGTGAAATTTTATTATCACTGTCAAGTGCATTCCAGAGTTTATCTGTGAATACATCAATATCATCATCTATTTCCACTCTTTCAGGCTCACCTTGGAAGGTGGGTATCGGATTGCCGTCACAAACGTAAGTGTGGATAAAGTGACCAAGTCCTGCTTTTGACGGATATGCAAACATATAACGTGCACAGTCAGAACCGTCCTCATCAATGCTCTTTAAAATACTCATTTTATATGTAAAATCGCCATTCTCGAATGTTAACATTCCGCTTATTCTCGGAGTGAAGTTTGGTTTATCAGGCTCAAACTCACGGGTTTTAAGTGCCTTATTAAAGCACTTGCCCTCTTTAAGACCGTCATAAATTGTATCGGTCTGGTCGCCGTTTGTAACTATAAGATTGTTTTCATAACTGCGAATTGCCGCATAAATTATAAGGCTCGGGTCCTCTACCTTTGATACATCAAACGGCTCTGTATATACCTCGCCGTTTTTCTCGGTAAATATACGGTTACGGCTGTTTGCACTTCTGCCCATAATAAAATAAGCGGCACAGGCCTTTTTACCGTCTTTCGATTTGCCTATTACTATACCTCTGCCTACATAAGAATTGCCCTCTATAAGTTGTGCTATGTCATTTATCTTATAAATTTCCATTTACTTTTCCCCCATTATTTCTTTACATATTTTTTCTGCCGATAAAGGCAGTATTTTCCATTCTGCTTGACACATTACACGCTTTTGCAGTGTTTCGGGTGTGTCACCCTCCATAACCTCTACGGCTCTTTGCATTATTATTTCTCCGCCGTCAGGTATCTCGTTTACAAAATGCACCGTAGCACCGGTTACCTTTACACCTTTTTCGAGTGCCGCTTTATGAACTTTAAGTCCGTAAAAGCCTTCTCCGCAAAACGACGGTATAAGTGACGGGTGAACGTTTATTATTCTCTTTTCAAAGTGTGAAGTAAACCTCTCGCTTAATATGCTCATAAATCCTGCAAGTATTATAAGGTCAATACCGTTTTCTTCAAGCGTTTTTATTATTTTGTCCTCGAAAATTTCTTGTGTAGCACAGTCCTTCTTTAATACCGTTGCCGTTTTAATACCTGCTTTTTTTGCCCTTTCAAGAGCAAATGCTTCGGCATTGTTTGAAATTACAAGTTGTATCGCACCGCTTTTAATTATTCCGCTTTCCTGTGCGTCAATAAGTGCCTGTAAATTAGTACCTCCGCCTGACACCATAACGGCTATATTTACTTTTTCCACCCTGTGCGTCCCCCCTTTTATTAAAGCAACATACCGCCTGACGAATGACAAAGTGTCATTCGCCCGACAGTATCTTTAGCCTAACAAGAATAATCCGAACTCGGTTTTTGAGGGCGGATTTTCCGTTATACTGTGTTAAAATACTCGTAAATACTTTAAATTAACGTTTCGGGATTTATATCAACGCAAACGCTGACGTCTTTCTTCTGTTTTAATAAAATACACTTTTCAAGCATTTCCCGAAATCGTTTGTTATTTCTGCATTTTATTATCATTCTGTATCTGTACTTACCGTTAATTCTCGGTACAGATGCCGCACAAGGACCTAAAATAATAAGTTTTATATCACTGTATTCGTCTTGTATTTTTTCTTTTATATTATTAAATATTCTGTCGATACTATCCGATGCCGTATTTTTGTCAGACGATTGTGCATAAACCAAGCATATATCGCAGTACGGGGGAAATACCGTAACCTTTCTTGCAAGTATTTCGTCATTATAAAATGCGTCGTAATCCTGCTTACATGCAAGTTCAATAATGTTATTTTCGGGCTCTACGGTTTGTATTACCGCTCTTCCGTCGACCTTTGACCTGCCTGCTCTGCCGACAACCTGCGTAAGCAGTGAAAAGGTACGCTCAAACCCCCTGAAATCTTCGCTGTACATAGCCATATCGGCACCGATTACGCCGACTAACGATACATTTTTGAAATCAAGACCTTTTGCCACCATTTGAGTGCCTAGCATTATATCGTATTCGCCGTCTGCAAAAGCAGAGAGTTTTATGGAATACGAGTCCCTTGATACGGTACTGTCGGCATCAAGTCTTAACACCTTTGCATTTGGGAACAGAGAATTTAATTCTTCCTCTACCTTTTGGGTGCCTACCCCTAAAAATTTTATATGTTCGCCCTCACATTCGGGACATTTTTTAGGGGAGGGTTGTGAATATCCGCAGTAGTGACACATAACCCTGCCGTTTGCCGAATGATAGGTAAGTGATACACTGCAATTAGGACACTTTGCCACCCAACCGCAATTAGGGCAGGAGACATAGGTGTTATGCCCTCTGCGGTTTAAAAGCAGTATTATTTGTTTGCCTATTTGCAGTTGTTCTTCAATTGCTTTATAAAGTTCTCGGCTGATACTTGAACTGTTACCGTCAAGTATCTCTCTTTTCATATCTACTACCGTAACTTTCGGAAGAACTGCCTTGCCGTATCTTTCGGTAAGTTTATAAAGTCCG
>CALGCE010000008.1 GCA_937884625.1 uncultured Clostridia bacterium | reverse complement strand
ATAATTGTACTGTTTCACCTACGACAGATCTTAAATTCGTTGACAATTCAACGGGAACAACAGTTGTTGTAAAGAAAAAGGGAGAAGCTCTTGGCGCAGATGTACCGTTTTGTATTTTGGTTCAAAATACAAGATATGCACTTGCTATAATTTTTACATTTTCTGACATAGTATATTATTATAAGCCTAAAAAGCGAAGGTTATACTTTTAAAACGATATATGACCTTATTTATAAAGATAACTATGAAATCAAGCACGACGGAACGCAATGCAAAATAAAAGACGGTGCCGAGTAGCATCGTCTAAATTTTTAATTTAACACACAGAACCGTCCCCTGTGTTACCCTTCTGTGTTCTCATCTTTGCTTTCTACTTCACTCTATCAAATACCAGTGTTTTATATTGACCTGCAAATAATTTATCATAATCTTCGGAGATGTTTACTATGAATTTTTCACTTGTGTACCGGCAATTACCTATTAAAAATTTGTCTATAGAATCCAATCCATTTTCATCTCGTTCATAAATATATACTACAGAAGAACGAAACCAGAAACTAAACATTGTTTCTCTACCATCAATGTTTGCAACCGCATATGGGACGGAATTGTCATCGAGCGAACCGCCAACATAATAAGTTATTTTTGGTTCATCACACACCCATACAGAATTCTCGTAATTATCCGGTTGTCGATATACATATAAATCACATCCGCATAGAGCAAAAGCCAATGAAAGAACACATATAAAAACTTTTGTTTTACTCACATTAACACTCCTTATGATAAAAGTTAACACAGGGGACGGTTCTCTGTGTTGTTATCCCCTGTGTTACGACAAGAATTAATAAAAACTTTCTCCTCTTATACGCTGTTCTTCTTTGATAAGAGTTAACATAGACTGTATTTCGGAACATTCGCCTAAAAAGGTATCTTTGCCGTCTGCCTTTGCAAGTTCGGGTAGTTGTACTACCGACTGCGATATTTCATCAAGCAGATTATGATTTACAAAAACCGCTAAAACCGCCTTTTGCTTTTTCCAATTTTTTTCTATTTTAACTGTACTGTTATAAGCATTTTCTGATTTACCGTCTAAAAAGTCCTCTTTACATTCTCTAATATCGTTATAGGCGGTATTGCAGTATTTTTTAACGGTTATCTGTCCTAAAATACACGAACATACTATTATTACCGAAAGTATACATGCAGGGATTAGTCTTTTCATTACCCATTTTCCTTTTTAATTATTGTAAAATTATCATAACGGTCAAGTGTCATTAAAAATACCTTTTCGGGCGTAAGATCATTCTTCTTTAACTTTTTTATTACGTCATCATAATTAATGTTAAGTGCATCAAGCGATTCATTTACTATCTTACCGTCACTGACAACGGGTAGCGGAAGTCCCTCTTTTTGTTTTTTGAGTGATAAGTCCTTTACTGTCGGTGTCTGTGCGTCGGTATTAAGCAAAACACTCAGGTCGCCGTTTACTTCGAGCACTGCAAATGCCACATCGGATATATTAAATACGTTTTGTCCCCTGAGTAGTTCTACAAGGTCTAAAACCGTCATTCGTACATCCCGCATAGCCTGTTGGTCTACAACACCGTTTTTTATTATAACTACCGATTTTCCGCTCATAAGTTTTCTCACAAAAAAACTTTTCATAGCAACTACCGAAAATATTATTTCCAATACTACAAGCATAAATATCGCAACCACACCGTTTAAAACGGGTTGATTCATATCTTGAAGCGGTATTGCTGCAATTTCGGAAATTAACAGCGTTACTACAAGTTCGTTAGGCTGCATATCACCGATTTGCCTTTTTCCCATAAGCCGTATTGCTACTGTCACTATTATATAAAGTATTACTGTTCTTATAACGGTTGAAATCATAAAATCACCGTACCTATTATTTGCAGTTTGACTTGCAATATTATAATAGTTATGTTACAATTTAATAAATTATTGTATTAGGAGTTGGTTTTTTAATGGATGACCCCGGGAGTACGCTGGGCAGTATAATTCTTTATTTGTTGTTTGTTATCGGTTGCGGATATTTCGCCGGAACGGAAATATCTTTAGCATCGGTAAATAAAATCCATATGATGAGTTTGGCTGATAAGGACGATAACAGGGCTAAAAGGGTTTTGAAAATCCTTGATAATTTTGATGAGGCTTTGTCGGTTTTGCTTATCGGCAATAATATTATGAATATCGGTTGTGCAACGCTGTCGGTAGTTATTGCTACACGGATTTGGAGTTCTTCGTCTAAAACCGTTTCAATTGCCACGATAGTTACAACCGCCGTTTTGTTCATATTCGGAGAGATGCTGCCTAAATGTTTTGCCCGTTCCTGTAATGAAAAGTTTGCACTTGCGGTATCGTCCTCTCTTATATTTCTTATGAGGGTATTAAAACCGTTATCTGCTTTCTTTACTGCGATTTCAAGACTTGTTACAGAGCCTTTTTCAAAAAGAGCAACGCCTGAGGTTACTATGACCGAAGACGAATTGCACGATATAGTCGAAAATATATCGGAAGAGGATGGTATTGATGAAGATACCGGTAATCTTGTAAAATCCGCCCTTATGTTTTCCGACCGTACCGCAGGCGAAATTATGGTGCCTTGGGAAAATGTTTTAAAGGTATCAATGGGTATGAAAACGGCAAAGGTTCTTGAAATTGTACAGAATTCAGCACATTCACGTCTGCCTGTATTAGGACGTGACGGAGAAATAAGAGGAATACTTCATATCCGCCGTTTTTTAAAGGCATATATGAAAAGCAACCGAGTAGTGCTGGCTTCGGTTATGGATTATCCGTATTACGTAAAACCCGATATGTTAATTGATGATATGCTCAAAACTATGAGCAATCACCGCCGTAATCTTGCAATAGTTAAGGACGGTAAGGGAAATCCTCTGGGCATTGTCACAATAGAGGATATTTTAGAGGAACTTGTCGGTGAGATTTACGATGAAGAGGATATAGGGGGTGGAGCAAATGCCTAACCCTGTATCATATCTGTTTATTGCAATTTTAATATTATTATCCGCCTTTTTTTCGGCAAGTGAAATTGCATATGCGAGTGCCAATACGTTAAGACTTAAAAATAAACTTGAAGAAAAAAAGAGTATATCGTTACTTCTTGCAAATAGGATAACCGAAAAATATGACGATACACTAAGTGCTATTTTGATAGGGAATACTCTTGTAAATAACGCTGCATCGTCTATTGCAACCCTTATAGTTATAAGTTTGCTTCACAGTGATAATTATGCGTGGGTGTCCACCGTTATAATGACCGTGCTTATTTTAACTTTCGGCGAGATAATACCGAAAGTACTGGCAAAACAGTTTGCAGATAAGTTTTCGGTTATTGTTGCAATTCCGATATATATTATGACCGTCGTTTTAAAACCCGTTACGTTTATAGTAGTGCAGTTTGTAAATTTAGTGTCAAAACTTTGGAGTAAGAATATCAGTGACCCCGATGCCGTTTCGGCAGATGACCTTGAAAATATAATTGATATAGTAGAGGACGAGGGCGTCCTTGATGAAGAACAGTGCGACCTGCTTCAAAATGCACTTGATTTTGATAACATATCGGCGTATGAAATCATAACTCCAAGGGTAGATATTGAGGGTATAGATATAAGGGATGCGTATGAAGTCAATATTAAAAAGATACTTGACTGCACCTATTCAAGAATACCCGTATATGAGGACACACCCGATAATATAATCGGTATACTTTTGCTTAACAGGGCGTATAAGGAACTTGTTGATAAAAAGGAAATAAGTATTAGAAAACTGATGTTGCCCGTAACGTTCGTGCATAAGACTATGCCGCTACCCGATGTGCTTGAAAAAATGAAAGGTACTAAATGCCATATGGTAGTGGTGCTTGATGAGTACGGCGGCACAATGGGTATTCTTACTATGGAGGATGTATTAGAGCAACTTGTCGGAGAGATTTGGGACGAAACCGACGATATAGAAAGAGAGTTTGTCTGCATAGACGATAATCATTATGAAGCAGACGGCGATATGCGTATCTATGACTTTTTTGACGAGTTTGATATAGACATAGAGGAAAACGACGACTTTGATTATGATAATACAACAGTCGGCGGTTGGGTAATATCAATGCTTGAAGGAGAAGTAAAAACAGGAGATAGTTTTACCTATGAAAATATGATTATTACCGTAGAAGAATACGATGAGAAACGAATAGGTAAAATAACAGTTGAAATTTTAAATGAAAATAGTATAGAAGAATAAAGCAACCGCAATCTAACTTGTAAAATGTTAGATTGCGGTTGATTTTAATTGTTTTTAATTTTGATGTCGAACTACTTTTCTCTG
>CALGCE010000007.1 GCA_937884625.1 uncultured Clostridia bacterium | reverse complement strand
TCTTGTTTATTGGATATATAGTTGTTCTTTTTTTTCTTTCTATTATTATAAGAATGAAAAATTTTTAGGAATAAATGGTGGAATGACTTCACACAATATTATTGCTAATTTAACAATTAATCTAAGTAATTCAACATCTTGAAAACGATATTTTGCAATTATACCACAAAAATTTAAAATATAATAAAATATTTATATGAATTTTTTTTGATATATTTTCTAATTCATCTTGATTTTTTATATACTTTTCTCCGTTATAAACGTTAATATTAACGCTTACAAGTTTATCGCCCATAAAAACACCCCGTTAAAATAAAAAACAGTCAGACACACTGCTTATACGCATTACAGACTTCGGCAGTTTCGCCTATCATCTTTACCTTGCCGTGTTCAAGCCAAACGCAGTGCTTACAAAGACGTTCTATCTGTTCTATTGAATGTGAAACGATAATTACGGTGGTATTATCCTTCATCATTGCATTTATACGGTCTTCGCATTTCTTTTGAAAAAGGAAGTCGCCGACCGCCAAAATCTCATCAACTATAAGTATATCGGGAGTAGTCATAGTTGCAATTGCAAAAGCAATTCTTGACACCATACCCGACGAATAATTTTTCATAGGTACATCCAAAAAGTCCTGCATCTCGGAAAATTCTACTATATCATCAAATTTTTCGTCCATAAACTTTTTTGAAAAGCCCAAAACCGAACCGTTAAGATATATATTTTCCCTTGCAGTAAGTTCCATATCAAAACCCGCACCGAGTTCTATAAGCGGTGCTATACTGCCACAGGTTTCAACGGTACCTTTGGTCTGCTTTAAAATACCTGAAATGATTTTAAGGGTGGTACTCTTTCCGCTTCCGTTAAGACCTACTATACCGAAAACGTCACCTTTTTTTATATCAAATGAAACATCATTAACGGCAATAAAATCTTCAAACCTAAGTTGACGTTTCATAAGTTTTATAAAATACTCTTTTACACTTTCAAGTTTTTCCTTGCTCATATTAAAATGCATTTCAACATTTCTCAGTTCAACAGCATTTTCAGGATTCATAATGTTTCTCCTTTAAAACTAAATATGAAGTATGAATTTACCCTCGCACTTTTTAAATATTAGTATACCGAGTGCTAAAAATCCGACTGCAAATCCTGCACAAATAAGACTGTTTTGCAACGACGGTATGGTACGATACATTACCGAATCTCTTAATGATTCAACATAGTAATACATAGGATTACAGCATACTACATAATAAATAAGTTTTTTGCTTTTAAGAAGTTCAACCGGATAAAGTATCGGTGTTAAATACATCCAGAGTGTTAAAATAACACTGTAAAAATGTGCTATATCACGGAAATATACCGTAAGTGCACCAAGTATCAAACTAAGTCCGCAACAGAAAATAAAGCAACAAACTATTGGATACAGTGCAAAAAATGCGGTAAAGTTCGGATAAACTCCCTGAATAATCATAACAAGCACAACGGCAATCAAACTAAACGCATAATTTATGAGTGCGAAAATACACTTTTCAAGCGTAAACATATATTTCGGAACATAAACCTTTTTAATGAGTGCGGCAGAGCCTATAATCGACGTAAGTGACAGTGATGTTGCCTCTGCAAAGAAGTTCCAAAGCGACGAACCTAAAATATAATAGGTGGCAAAGTTATCTACCGTCACTCTAAGTAACATCTTGAAAACCGTTGTAAGTACCAACATTGTAAGCAGAGGATTAAGTACACTCCACGCAATTCCCAAAACCGAACGGCGGTATTTAATCTTTATATCTTTAACCGACAAATTTTTAAGAAGCGGTAAATATTTTTTAAAGTCTGCAAAGAATTTTTTAATTGCTTTATTCAAAATTATGCCTCTTTTCGATTTTTTCAATATTATACCATTAAAGAAAAACTATTTCAAGCATTATGAAGTTCTTTTATTCCTTTTTCGCACAACTGCAACCTAAAAAAAGCCTGTCCGTATCAAGAGTGCGTAAATTTTTATCCTTTATAAACCCTAACTTTTCAAAAACACTTTCATCTGATACATCGGAATACACCGCTTTCATAATACTGCGTTCGGTTGCTATATGAAGTGTACTTCTTAAAATGCCGTCTAAAAGCATTAAATCGTCTTTCGGCTCTATTTTCAGTACCGTCATACAATTATCGTCAAGATAATAAAGACATTTTCCCAATACTTCTTCTCCGAACTTTGCTATAACGCACCCCGAATTTTCACAAAACTTAATGTTTTGTTCCTTAAAAATTTTTTTGATTTCTTCCTTGTCTTTACTCGGCAATACCGTAATCATATATTTTCTTCCTTTGACTTTGAAATATTTAAAAGCCTTTGCAATTCCTTTTCGTTTAGATTTCGCCACGAGCCTTGCGGTAACATACCTAGTTTAACTCCTGCTATTTCGGTGCGTTTAAGCCGCAATACTTCAAGACGTACCGCCTCACACATACGCCTTATCTGTCGGTTTCTGCCCTCGGTTATAATAAATCCTAAAACCGTTCTGTCGGTTTTTCTTTCTATTACAAAAACATCGCATGGCAAAGTTTTTCTCCCGTCAATTTCTATACCGCTGCAAAGTTCGTTTATCTGTTCTTCATTTACCTGTCCTTTAACCGTTACACGGTAGGTCTTATTTATATGGCTTGACGGATGTGTAAGTATATTTGCAAGTTCGCCGTCATTCGTCATAATGAGCAAACCCTCCGAGTCACGGTCAAGTCTGCCTACGGGGAATACCTTTACGCCTACATCTTTTACAAGGTCGGCAACGGTCTTTCTGCCGAGTTCATCGCTCATAGTAGTTACAAAGCCTCTCGGCTTGTGCAACATTATGTAAACCTTTTCGTTTACCGCAACAACATTTTTATCTCTTACCGTTACCTTATCTCTTTTTGGGTCAACCTTATCGCCAAGCGTTGCTACTTTGCCGTTAACCCTTACTTTTCCTGCCTCAATAAGTTCTTCCGCTTTCCTGCGTGATGCTATCCCGCACTGCGAAAGATGCTTTTGAAGTCTGATTTTATTATCCTTCATAAATTCTCCTATATATATGAAAATATTAACTTAAAGTCGTTCCAAAACAATTTTACTTTATTCTGTTTTTCAGCATTAATATCCGTAAGTGAGGTTATTTTTTCTGTTTTAATAACATCATCGCCGTTATAAAAACGGATACTCCCCAAAATCTCGCCTTTTTTTACTGGGGCATACACAAAGTCGGACAAACAAACATCATACCCTATTGCACCGTCATTTAAAACATTAAACTGCTCTGTTTCTATGTTAAATTCTGCCTTTTTATCTTCTCCTGATATAACGTTTACAGATAAATTTTTAACTTCGGGTGTAATTTCCACACTTTTTATCTTTTCAAGACCGTAATCAAGAAGTGCCCTATGGTCTGCCCAATCGTTAGGGTCGTGCAGAGTAACGGCAATAACCCTTTTGCCGTCCTTTTGTGCCGCAGATACAAGACATCTGCCCGATTTCTTGGTAAACCCCGTTTTAACACCGATTACATCGTCATAGGTTTTTAAAAGGCGGTTATGATTTGTAAGATGACGGTTATACGGAGGATTACCGTAACAAAGTGTAGCACTTTTCGTAGATACCGCCTTTGCAAAGTCTTCATTTTGAAGTGCCGTTTTGGCTATTAATGCAAGTTCATAAGCGGTGGTATAATGTGCATCATCATCAAGCCCCGACGGGGTTACAAAATGGGTGTTTTTAAGTCCCAACTGTTTTACTCTTTCGTTCATAAGTTCAACAAAGTGCTCAATACTGCCGCCTACAACATAAGCAGTGGTATTTGCCGCATCGTTTCCCGATGCCAACATCATACCGTATAATAGGTCGTGAAGTGTAACCTTGTCATCAGGCAACAGTCCCATAGACGAACCCTCAACCGTTACCATTTCTTTGGTGACTGTAATCTGTTTGTCAAGATTACCGTACTCACATAAAAGCAACGCCGTCATTATCTTGGTTGTACTCGCCATAGGAAGACGGGTATCACAGTTATAAGAATATATTATCTCGCCCGTATCTGCATTTATAAGAACTGCGGCTTTGGCAGACGTCCCTACGGCACACACCGTAAGTACACTAAACAAAACCGCAAAGCAAATCACAAAACTTATTATCCTTTTCACATTCATCACCATTTTATACTATGAATGAAAAAAGGTATAATATTCTATTGGATATCGGATTTTTTATCCTTTGAAAAAAGACCTTTTACCTTGTCAATAAGTTCAGGAGCCATATTAATAGCCTTGTCCACAGTATTAAGTTCATTGTAAATGGGAAGTACCCTGACACTTTCTCCGCTTACTGCCAAAAAGGCTACGGGGGTTATGGAAACACCTGCTCCGCCTCCGCCTCCGAATAGTTCCGACTGATTTTTGCTCGGAAAATCACTGCCTCCCGTCGCAAGACCGAAAGCCGCCTTTGATACCGGTATCAATGTTATATCGCCTACCGTAAGCGGTGTACCGATGATAGTATCGGCATCTACCATCGCACGAAGTTTGTCCATTGTGGTATCCATAATACCCTTAATATTGTGTTCGCTCATTTGCCTTCACTGTCCTTTACAAGATGATTGTATTGGCGTAATGCCGAAGTTACCGTGAAAATTGCCATAACAAGGTATGTCTTAATACATACCGATAATTTAATATCGGGATTTGTAATATCAAAATCGGCTCTAATATTTATCTGTTTTGACCTAAAATCCGCATTGGTTTCAAGAAAGGTAATAATCGGATAAACGGCGGAACAAACAAGCCCGTATTCTATACCCGTCTTTGCGGCGTTATCGGATGCCACCGTAATATCAAGCACAAACTTTCTGAATTTAAGCCGTCTTACAAACCACACTATTCTTTTTAGTGTAAGACTGATAATATTTGCACCGCATTTAACGGCACCCGTAAATCCGTACTTATCCTTTAACTGTGAAAATTTATTCGTTTTTTGTTCTTTATCCTCTGTTTTATTACTATCTCCGTGTTGTTTTTTTTCATTTTTCTTATTCTTATCTGACGAATATACTTTTATACCAAAAAGCCTTATTACTAACCTGAATTCCCCGTCAAACAAAATATCAAACGTTACGGGAAGTACCGACAGTAAACATAGAATTACTAAAATTACGGCGATAATATAAAGTGCTGTCAACTTTCCGCCTCCGCAGTAACGCTCTCATCAATACTCAACTGCTCTCCAAGGTCATTTATTTCAGGATTTGTCTTGGGTAAAGGCGGAAGTTCACTTAAATCACTTAACGAAAAACACCTTAAAAAGTTTTTGGTAGTACCGTACAAAAGCGGTCTGCCGGGAAGTTCAAGTCTTCCTCTTTCTTCTATGAGTTCTTTCTCAACAAGTGTTGTTACAACTCCCGAACAGTCAACACCCCTTACCTGCTCTATAAATGAACGGGTAACAGGTTGATTATATGCTATTACCGCCAAAACCTCCAATGCGGCAGGTGATAACGGCGTTCTGCGTTTGATGTCAAACGCCTTTTTTATATATTCGGAATAGTCTTTTTTCGTTGCCAACTGGTAGGTGTTTTCAAGCCTTAACACCGTAAGACCACTACCGCACCTTTCAAGTTTCTCTGATAACTCATCGGCGATTTTTTCTACCTTTTCAGGCTTTATTTCAAAGGTTTGTGCAAGTCTTTCTATACTCATAGGTTCGCCCGACGAAAAAAGCACTGCTTCAAATGCACATAAAGTTTGTTCTTTGTTCATCTGTTTTTATGCCCCTTGATTAGTTTTATCTCTGCATTATCACTGTTACCGCTTATCTCCACTCTGTTTGCCTTGCAAAGTTCGAGTACCGCAAGAAATGTCGCTACAAGTTCCGAACGTGAAGTTGCGGATTTATACAGTGAATTTAATTTTTTGTTTCCCTTGCCCACAAGATTTCTTAAAACAAATACAATCTTGGTAGATACCGATACTATTTTTTTTGCAACAATTTTTGTAAACGGCGTAATCGGTGGCGGTAATTTCCTTTGCCCTCTGCCGACAGCGTTAAGATACGCAAGATATATAGTATCGGTGTTGTGAACTAATTCGTAGGTCTTATCAAAATCAAGTACTTCTGGGTTTCTTACAAACAAATTGAAACCTTCTGTCATACTCGATAACTTGTCCGCCATTTCTCTGCATACCTGATATTCAAGCAGTTCACCCGTAAGTTCCTCTTTAAGTCTCACTATCTCATCGTGTTTCGGAAGCAGACTTACCGTTTTCATATAAATAAGTCTTGCCGCCATCTCCAAAAACTCGCTTGAAATATCCATATTATGTTCCTTAAAAACCTCCATCTGTTCAAGATATTGGTCTATAAGAACCGATAGTTTTATATCGTAAATATTAAGTTTGTTTCTTGAAATCAGTTGTAAAAGAAGGTCAAGCGGACCCTCAAAAGATTCAAGTTTATAGGATAACTCGCCCTCCATAGTACACCTGCCTTAAAAAAACATAAAGGGTAATGACGCCAAGTATGAAATACCTTTCATAGTATATGATGCCAAAAAAGCAAGCGGTCGATCAAGAATTCCAAACCACAAAAGTGCCAATACCGCAAGAAATATATACCTTTCATACTGCATAATTTTATAATAATATTTGTTGGGTAAAAAAGCCGAAAGAAGTCGTGAGCCGTCAAGCGGGGGAATGGGTATAAGATTAAAGACCGCAAGATAAATATTTATGTCGGCAATATAATAAAAAATATAGTAAACAAACAAAAGCACAGTTGCAATAGATTCCTTGTAAAAAAGTCTTGTAAGATTACAAATAAGCAGTGATACGAGTGCCATCAAAAGATTTGCAACGGGACCTGCAAGGGCGGTAAGTGCCATATCAAATTTAGGATTTTTAAAATACCGTTGGTTTACCTGCACGGGTTTTGCCCAACCAAAACCGAAAAGTATAATACAGGCGGCACCGAACCAATCAATGTGTGCAAACGGATTTATGGTAAGTCTGCCCTGATAACGAGGCGTTGGGTCGCCTAACTTGACCGCAACAAGACCGTGTGCATACTCGTGTACGGGAAGTGTTAAAAATACTACCGCCAAAGTAGACAATATATAGGTTATTATCTGCGGAAAAGAAAGACCTCCACGCAACACACTGAACAACAAGCAATACCACTCCAATCTAACTTTTATAATTATATACTATTATTGGCAAAATTACAAGGGAAAGATACATATTCTAAAAACCTTATTATACAAAGAAAAACGGCGGGAATTCCCTGCCGTTTTTGTGTTCTATGTAAATTAATTTGCAACGGGATGGTGAAATCCATAGGTTTGAACACTTAAAGGTGCAAACGTATATCCCATATCGTAAAGTGAAGTAATTATACTAGGCAACGCCTCAACAGTAGTTGTTTTTGCCGGTGCATCGTGCATAAGAACACATATACTCATTTTTCCTCTTGCTCCGTTTACTACGTTGGAGACTATTTTTGACGCAGGTACTCGGTTCCCCTCTGCATCCCCCGAACTTACATTCCAATCAAAATACGAATATCCCATAGACGGCAGTCTTACCGTCAAATCGGACATTATACCGTCACAAACTTTTTTACTTACGGTATTACTGCTTCCTCCCGGGAAACGCATAATCATACTCTTTTGACCGATTATACTCTCAACCAAACTTGAAATTTTATTTAAGTCTGCAAGGTATGCATCTACACTTGAATATATGTTGTTGCCGTCTTTTGAAGTATAATTATGAGAAAACGAGTGAAGTGCTACCGTATGACCGTTTTCATATAAATTCTTTATATACTGCGTCTTGGAATTACCAATGACAAAAAATGTTCCTTTTATGCCGTAAGAGTTTAAAATATCAATTATTTTGAGCGTATTGTCAGACGGACCGTCATCAAACGTTAAATAACATATTTTTGCGTTTTCAGGTATAGGCGACTGTTGAGAATTTTTAATGGCAAGTCTTTTTAACTCCTCTTGCTTTGCCTTTTGCTTTGCAAGTAACTGTCTTTTTAAATCGGCATTTTCCTTTTCAAGTGCCTCTTTTTGCTTTTTTGCCTCGTCAAGTTGCGATTGCAATTCATCACGCTTTTGATTTCCCTCTGCAAGTTGGGACTCATATTCGTCTATTTTGCTCTGCGTCGAGGCGGAATTTTGCTTTTCGCTTACAATCTGTGAATTAAGTTTGGCACTTGTTTGTTTATATTTGTTCTCCTTTTTTACGACAAAAAAAGAAAGCACACCAAGTACACAGACAAGTAATACAATAACTATTATAAATACAGTGTTTTTTACATTTATCCTCATACAAACCCCTCAAAGCCCTTTGTTTTTATAATTATATCATATTCCTTTGCATTTTTACACCCTTTTTTTAAAAATATAATATATTGAAAATATTTTTGTTGACATTGGTCAAAGCGAATGATATAATAATCAGGTGCCAATATTTGCGAGTGTGCTGGAATAGGCAGACAGGCACGTTTGAGGGGCGTGTGTCCATGACGTACGGGTTCAAGTCCCGTCATCCGCACCAGTTATTTTAAGCCGAAAAAGGTTTT
>CALGCE010000006.1 GCA_937884625.1 uncultured Clostridia bacterium | reverse complement strand
TCCTGCAGCAATAGCTGATACAGGGCATTCTGCTTCACATGCGCCGCATGAAATACATTCATCAGTAATCTGGTAAGCCATCTTTATGCACCTCCGTAAATATTGAAAATATCTCATGATATTCCCTAATATAATTCTAACAGCTAACAGACAAAAATGCAATAGATATTTTAAAATATTTTTTTGACTTTAAAGCATTAAAAATGATATAATTACAGTAATCACTTCATTTACCGCAGGAAAGGACATGATTATATGTATATAGATTTTCACACCCATGCCTTTGCTGACAAGATAGCGGAAAAAGCCATATCATCACTTACTGAAACCGCAGATAAATTTGAGCTTATTACAATGTAATTGCTGTTGACACTTTTTTTGATAAAACATATAATTGGGGTGAGTACGATGAGGCACCCTACCGCCGTGCAGACATTAAAAAAGATGAGGGCGTAGGTTACGATTTAAAATCTCCTGCACTTACTTATGATAAGTCTGTACTTGAAAAGTCGATTGAAGATATGTTACAAGAGGAGAAAGGTCACTTTACTACACCTGTTTTTCTCGCTATGGACGGTCACGATATTTCAAGTCCGTATCCTCTTGAATCAAAGGTAATAAAGGATGCCAAAGAAATTTTTGACGGCAAATATGAGATAATACATACCGATTTAGACCATTTCTGGCAGGAGGCGGAAAAGTATCTTGACAGGGATAAAATGGTACATCTTAAAGGTGAACGTCGCAGTTATTTGAAAGAGGGCAAGTGGACATATCTGTTACCAAGCACTATAAGTGCAAGAAGTTATATGAAACAGATAGACTTTAAGGCGTATACCCAACTTACCTATGTAGCAGAACCGTTAAGCCGTATGGCTGATACTCTTTGCAGTGATATTAAACACAATGTTTACCTCGACCGTGCTTGGAAGTATTTACTCAGCAATCATACCCACGATGCGAATGGTGGCGGTGCGGTTGATGACGTATGTGCCGATATGCGTTACCGTTTGGGGAAGGTATGCGATATTTCTACGGTTTTAACCGAAGATTCTACCGCAAATATAGTTAAAAATCTGTCAAGTGACGGGGATAGTAACGATACTGTAAGACTGACAGTATTCAACACACTTCCGTTTGCCCGTGACATAATTACCGATTTGGAATTGTTATTACCTGATGGTTATGAAGAATTTGAAATCGACGGGGCAGAAGTGAAAATTAAAAGCCATGAAAAAGACTCAACATTTGTTGACAGCATTTGGGAAGTCCCCACTATACTCGACGTTAATAAATTCAAAGCAACCGTTTTAATAAAACAAGTTCCGGCTCTTGGATATAAATCTTTGAAAATTAAAAAGTCGGCTGCTGCAAACCGTGATACACTTAAAAATATTGCCGGCGGCAATATTCTTGAAAATGATTATATCAAGGTAGAAGTAAATCAAAACGGTACGGCAGACATTACAGTTAAAAACACAGGTAAATGCTATAAAGGTGTAAATTATCTTACAAGTCAGGGTGAAACCGGTAATGCGTGGAGCCATAAAGCCCCTGAGGATGATAAGATAATAAACTCTAATGACTGTAATGCAAAAATAAATATAACCGAAAATGGCGATATACGTGCTTCAATTACCGCCGAATATGATTTTTATGTTCCGAAAGATTGCAATAAAACGTTAAATGAACAAAAGACGGCAATACCCGTTAAGGTTACATATACTTTGTGTCGTAACAGCAGTGATGTTTCAGTAAAAACAGAACTAAACAATACCGCCAAAGACCATTGGTTAAGGGTTAATTTCCCAACGGAAATAAATACCGATGTTTCATATTCTGACAGTCATTATGACGTTGTAAAACGTAATATTGCAGTTCCCGACAGTACCGGTTGGGTTGAAACTGCATACGGTATGCAACCGCTTCGTACATTTGCAGCCCTTACCGACGGAAAAGACGGATTTGCTGTAATGCCCAAAGGTCTTTACGAATACGAAGTTTATGAGGACGGTCATAATACTTTGGCACTTACCCTTATTCGTGCTTGTCGCATAAGATTACAGGTAAGCGAAGAAAAAATCACAGAACTTCCCGATAATGAAATTCAGTGTATGGGAGAGCGTGTTTACGAATATAAACTTCACTTCTTTAAAGATGATATTTCCGTTTTACCAAATGTTGCAGCAGAATACTTTACAGATGCACCCTGCATTGTTTCGGGTAAAGGAAACGGTAATTTACCTTTAAGTTACAGTATGTTTAAAATTGATAATCCATCACTACACGTTACTGCAATTAAGAAGGCAGAAAACGGGGACGGTATGGTAATAAGGCTTTACAATCCATCTGAAAAGGAACAAACAGCAAACATTGTTTTAGATGAAAAGTATAAAGAAATTTACCGTTGCAGAATGGATGAAAAAATTATAGCAAAATCATCAGCAAATATATGTGTTGGTACTAAAAAGATATTCAGTCTTTTAATCAAGTAACCTTTGGAGGAAAACAAATGCTTAAAGAAGAAATAACAGTACCGGGATTGGGTCATCTTGGTAAAGATAGCGATATAATAGAATGTGAAAGTACGTCGGACGGTGCATATAAAACGGGAGAATGCAGTGTAGAACATATATTTATCACTGCCGACCGTAAAGAAGAATTTATAGTATTCCCAAATAAAACACTCGCATACGTTCCGTCTGCTATGGGGTATTCAGCATACTATCCCGTTTTAGACCTCGAACTTGAACGTCCCGTTGAGGGGGTTTTGATGGACCTTGACGGTACAAGCGTTAAAAGCGAAGAATTTTGGATGTGGATTATAGGAAATAGTATGAAGGCTGTTACTAAAAATCCGAGATTTGAATTTGAAGATGCTGATATTCCGTTTATTTCGGGCAACTGCATATCGGAGCATTTGTATTATTGCATTGAAAAATACTGTCCTGATGTTCCTTATCAGGTATTAAGAGATGAGTATTTTTCAGAAGTTGAATACGAAATGCGTGAAATTATGGAGGGCAGAGGAAAAGACGGTGCTTTTACTCCTGCCGAAGGGTTAAAAGATTTATTGCTTTCTTTAAAAGAAAAAAATATAAAAATCGGTCTTGTAACATCAGGACTTTATGAAAAGGCAATGCCTGAAATAATTTCCGCATTTAAAACCTTGAAGATGGGTGACCCTGTTGACTTTTACGATGCAATTATAACGGCGGGTACTACGTTTAAAAAAGGTCAAACAAG
>CALGCE010000005.1 GCA_937884625.1 uncultured Clostridia bacterium | reverse complement strand
GTTTGATTTATTTTTTAATTTATAAAGTTTTTGCCAATTCTTTTATATATTCTTTTAATTGGTCGGCGGTTTCGGGGTGGCAAAGTCCTACCTCAATATTGGCTTTTAAAATACCAAATTTATTACCCATATCGTACCGTATTCCGCTGAAATCCACGCCCGTCATACCGTACTTAATCGCTAGTTGCTTCATAGCGTCTGTAAGTTGAAGTTCTCCGCCCACACCGAGTGGTGTTTCTTCAAGAATATCAAAAATTTCACTGTCAAGAACGCATCTGCCAAGTATTGAATAATTTGAAAACTTTTTATCAAGGCTCGGTTTTTCTATCATATCACTGACCGAAAATATTTTATCTTCAAGCATTTCAAGTTTAAGTGAACTGTACTTTACTATAAATTCGTCGCTTACTTCTTTTATACCTACAACGCTTTTGCCGTACTTTTCATACGCATCGCACAATTCGCCGATTGCGGGAGTTTCGCCTATAATAACATCATCGCCGTAAAGCACTGCAAACGGCTCATCACCTACAAACTCTTTTGCTCTAAGTACCGCATCGCCAAGTCCTTTTGTTTCCTTTTGACGTATATAATAAATATTCGCAAGATTTGCAACGTCATTAAGTGATTTTAAAAGTTCGGTGTTTCCTCTGCGTTCTATCATTGCTTCAAGTTCAATAGAATGGTCAAAATGGTCCTCAATAACGCCCTTACCCCTATTGGTGATAATAAGTATGTCGGTAATACCTGCCTTTACTGCCTCTTCAACAATGTACTGAATTGCAGGCTTATCGACAATGGGAAGCATCTCTTTCGGTAATGCCTTTGATGCCGGTAGTACCCTTGTACCCAAACCTGCCGCCGGAATAATTGCTTTCCTGATTTTCATACAAACCACCCTTTATATAATATTAATTAAATATGAAATAATGTTTTTTGAAAATAAAAGTATAATAATACCTATTGCCGTAGCACCGCCCGAAGTACCGCCGATTGACATCAGACCAAACTGATAATACCTCATATCGTTACCCGAACTGCGGTAGGAATTTATTTTATTTACCATATGCTTTTTATACCAATAAAATGCATACAATCCTGTAATTACAAGGGTTGCAACGTCGGTCAACTCATCAATGGCATAAGCAATATATGTTTTAGTATCAATATTACCGTATAAATCTTCAAAAATTCTTTTATAATCGAAATTATACAAACCGTCATTTTCATAGTTTTCTATAATTTCATCATAGGATACCGATAAAAGTTTACTTAAAAAAGTCGCTATTTTTTCCAGTTCCTCTTCTTTTAAAAGATCTGCGGAAATCTCAAAATGGAAGTTCGTAATGCCATTGTCATGTTCTTTAATATAATTCATATTCATATTCCTCAT
>CALGCE010000004.1 GCA_937884625.1 uncultured Clostridia bacterium | reverse complement strand
TTGAATGTTTATTTTTTATATTATTTAATTCATCCATTGTTGTTATTGTTTCTCCGTTCTCATCTTCTTGTTCATCTTCTTTAAAATAGACATTAGATGGAATTTGAACTACAATATCTCTTCCGCTTTCTTGAGCATTAAATCTATACATTTTTTGCTCTTCACAATAAGCGCATAAATCTTCTAACGTTAAAATTTTCTTACCCATGAAACTTACTCCTTTCTAAAAAAACAAAAAGTGAAGTTATTAAAAAATTAGTTAGATTAGGTTTTGAGAAAGAATTGTCTATTAAAGTAGCAGATTATTATGAAAATCTTGATAAATATATCAAGGATGTAGATAAGTATAATCCCAAAACCGGATACGGAATTGATATGGATTTAAGCAGTTACTATAACTATCAAGGTAAAATGTACGGCTTATGTGCACATACTGGACGTTTAAGCGGTCAACCTATGGTTCTTTATTATAACAAACTTAAATTCAAGGAAGCAGACCTTGAAGATCCGCTCCAACTTTATAACAAAGGTCAGTGGACTTGGGATAAATTTATTGAATACGGCAAAAAAATATCAAAAACAAGTGGTAATTGCATAATCGGTCAAGATATTCAGGATTCATGGCTTTTGTCAAACGATTGGAATCCTATTAAGATTGTAAACGGTAAAACTGTTGCAAATCTAAGTGACCCCAAACTTATCAATGGACTTGCTAAATATCAAGCAATTTGCACAGACTCTAGTGTAGTCGGTGGAAAATCGTTTAGTGATAATCCGTCTGAATTTATAAACGGAAACTATTATATGTTTATGCAGAATTCAGAGTTTGGTTATCTTAACTTAATACCGAAGATATTGTCATCAGCGGCATTTAAGAAGGATAAGAACAATCTCGGTATTTGTCCGGTTCCGATAGGTCCCGATAATAAAACCAATGCTTCTCCTTGCTCCTGCGGTCAGGGTAAGGCGGCAGGAAAAGGCTCAAAAGACCCACGAGTTGTTGTTGCTTGGGTACTGTTCAGCAATATGTTTACTGACCCTGAAAAAGCAAATGATAAGTATGCTTATAACGACGAACAACAGGGTATTATAAATAAACTTTGTGATAATGTAATTCCTCAAATGAATGCGTATAAAACATCAACACAAAATGCTGCGGGACTTGTTAATGATGTTCTGAAAGCTGCAAGGACTGGCGGAGATTACAGTAAGATTTTAGATGATAATAAAAATACAATTCAGGCTATAATCGACGATTCGATGAAACAATAACAACGAAATAAAAGCAAGCACCTCTTAAAAGAGAGGTGCTTGCGAAGAAAACTAATTCTTATTTTCCTGTTGTTTTTTATGTCGGTACTCACTGGGTAACAGACCGTACGAAGTAAAAAACAGTTTTGAAAAATATGAAACGGTAGAGAACCCTGAGGCATAACATATTTGAGAAATCGAGTAATTGGTTTTTTTAAGAAGACTTTTGGAATATTTGAGTCGGATACTATTTACATAGTCGTTGTAACTCATTTCCATTTCTTTTGCAAAAATTTCGCCTAAATAGTTTGTGGAAATATGAAGTGCTTTGGCGGTTTCGTAAAGCGGAATTTTTTCTCTGAAATGTATTTGAATATAGTTAATGGCTTCCTGAATAATGGGCGGTACGCTCTTGTTGACGGCTTTTGTTTTGTAGCGGTTGTTTTCTGCAATATCTTTAATAATAATCAAAATAATCTTTTCAATTTGATTTTTAATTATAAGAGGACTTAAATCTTTTTCCTCATCAAAAGCCTTTTTACAGTCCAAGAATTCTTCTTCGATTTTTTCGGATAATTCATCAGATAACTTGGTTTGTAAAAAGTCCTTTGACGATGAAATCAGTTCGGCAATGTCGGGTGAGAGGACAGAAATATCAAATCCCACGTTCCATATCTGTAACCAATCTTCCTGATTGCAGTTAAGACAGTGAAAATCAGAGGGTTTAACAATGTAAACAGAGCCACGTTCAAGAGGATATTCGTTGTTGTTGATTGTATGAATACCTACACCTTCGGAAATAAACTCAATTTCGATAAACTCATGCCAATGCGGTGTGGTATCGGCTTTACCGTCAATAAAGACGTGGTTTTTGTGCAACTTTTTATAAGTTATAAAAACAGGGCAGTCATCTGAATAGTTTCTATCGACCGCAATATTATTCTTTTGTTGATAAACCGTTTGTCTCATAGAGAACATCTCCTTTGATTGAATTATATAACGGTTTTGACAAAAAATCAACAGTTTTATTGATTTTTTGCAAAAATTGGAAAGAGGACAATAATGATTGTAAAAAAATATATAAAAGATTTTGAAAAGTACGGACTTGGAATGTTTGTACATTACGGTCTTTACAGCATAATCGGTGCAGGCGAGTGGATAAAACTGCAAAGAAATATACCCGATGAAGAATATGAGAAATTGGCGGCGGAATTTAAACCTGAAAATGACTGGGCAGAAAAACTTGTCAAGACTGCGAAAGAGGCGGGGTGCAGGTATATAACACTTACCACAAGGCATCACGACGGATTTTCTCTATTTGATACAAAGGGTTTAAGTGAATATGATACAGTTCATTTTTGTGGCAGAGATTTAGTAAGAGAATTTGTAGACGAGTGCAGAAAAAATGATATAGTTCCGTTTTTCTATCATACGTTGGTAGATTGGCACGAAAAGACATTTGAAAACGATTTCAAGACCTATTTAAAGTATCTTAGAGACAGTGTTGAAATTTTATGCAAGAATTACGGCAAAATCGGTGGACTTTGGTTTGACGGTATGTGGTGGTTTGAGGATGCTGATTGGGAGGAAGATGCCCTTTACAGTCTTATAAGGAAGTACCAACCTGAGGCTATGATAATAAATAATACGGGAATGGTGGCAAGAGGTAAGTTAGGGCATATCGAACTTGACAGTGTAACCTTTGAGCGGGGAAAGCCTAAACCGATAAACCTTGCAGATTCACCAAAGTATATAGCAAGTGAAATGTGTGAAGTGTTTAATGACCACTGGGGATATGCAAAGGAAGATTATAACTATAAGTCGGTAGCACAAATGATAGAGGAGTTAGCCGAATGCAGACGGTACGGCAGTAATTTTCTGCTTAACGTAGGACCAATGGCAAACGGTTATTTACGTTCGATAGACAGTGCGATGTATGGGATAATAGGCGAATGGTTAGATTTTTTCGGCGAAGCGGTTTATACACCGAGACCGTGCAATATTAAGGTTGTAAATAAGGATAAAGATTTTGTTTTGAAAGACGGAAATAATTATTATCTTTTCTGTTATGACCTTGGGATGGCAGGGGATTCAAACGTAGCCTTAAATCCGAGATTAAACGATATATATGAAGATATTTTTGAGTTAGACGAAAAAATAAAATCGGTAATATGGCTTGATAACGGCGAGAGCGTGCTTTATAAACAAAACGGCAGTTTCACAAGGATTTTCACCGAACCGTTTAAGTACGGAAGAAATCTTGTAGTGCGTGTAGCAAAAATAGAGTGTTAAAAATTTGTAATGGAGATATTTTATGGAATTAAACAGAAACGGTGATATTTCTTGGGCTGAAAAGCGAAAGGAATTTGAGCAGAACAAAAAAATTTACGAAAGTGTACTTTTAAAATTTATAGGATTAAAGGAAAATGACGATATTTATAATTGCAGTATTCCTTTTACATATAAGGGTAAGAGATACATATTCGGCAGGGTAGAGCCACACGATAAATGGGCAACATCGAGGATTTACATATTCGAGGAAATCGAAAAAGATACCTATAAAAAGGTTGATAACGTAATTTCTTACCAAATGGAAGACCCGTTTTTTACGGTAATTAATGATGAAATGGTACTGGGCGGAGTAAGCGTAATAAAGTCGAAAGGCGAACCTGTAAGTTTTCATACCTGCTTTTACAGAGGCAACGAACCCTTCGAGCCGACCTATTTTACAACGGGACCGGAAATGATGAAAGATATACGTTTGGTTCAAATGCCAGACGGTATCGGTGTATTTTCAAGACCTGACGGTTATGTAGGTTTTACCGTAGTAAAAGATTTGCTTGATATTGATAAAAATATTATAGAAAAGGCACCGATTATTGATTTTATATCGGGGGATAGTTACGGTGGACTTAATCAGTGTCACTATTTAAGCAGCGGAATGTTAGGGCTGATAGGACATTTGGTATATCCAAAAATCAATGCACAAAGTCAGTTAGAAAGAGTTTATATAAATATTGCCGCAGTGTTTGACCCCGTAAAGAAAAAGACGGTTATGACGAAAATTATCGGAACGAGAAGTTGCTATCCTAAATCTGACCATATACGTATGGGGTGTGACGGCGTACTGCTTGACGATACGGCTTTTACGAGCGGAATTGTAATGCGGCAGGACGGTAAGGTTGATTTATATTCGGGACTTTCCGATGCCTTGGAGGGACGAATAACCATTGATTATCCCTTTGAGGGCTACGGAGAAATAGTATACAACACAAATGAATTGTTTTAAGAAGGTATCGATATGAAAAGAGTATTGTTTCAGGGTGATTCGATAACCGATTGTTACAGAGCGTATGACAATGATCCGTTTTTGGGTTCCGGTTATGCCCAACTTG
>CALGCE010000003.1 GCA_937884625.1 uncultured Clostridia bacterium | reverse complement strand
ATTATCTATAACACCACGAAGCGAAGTTTTGTTACCCTTAAACAAACTGTTTTCAATTGTACCCGATTCAACATAATTATAACAATAATTAGTTAGTGATATATTTATCTTTAGACAAGACTTTATAACACCTATATTACTCGGTATAACTAAGTATAATAATTTATCAAGTTTACTTTTTATCTCTTTGGTATTTTGATACCAAAGTTTTAATTCTGTCAGCAGGGTCTAAAAGACTGCTTATTGAATTATCGTTATTAAGAGTATCTATTAAAAGTGCTATATATTTTGACATATTAACACTGCAATACCAATCCCTTGAAAGAAGTTCAGGTGTTTGGTAAATCAGGTTGGTTGTGAAAACCTTATCAATAAGTCCACGTTTATTAAAATCGTCAAATTTTTCAAGACCTTCGACAAAAAGACCGAATGTTGAGAATATGAATATTCGTCCTGCACCCATTCCTTTGAGTTTTTCGGCAATATCAAGCATTGATTCGCCCGATGAAATCATATCGTCTACTAAAATGAGGTCTTTTCCCGTTATATCGTTTCCTAAAAATTCGTGTGCTTCTATTGGATTTCTGCCGTTTACCACAACCGAATAGTTACGGCGTTTATAGAACATACCAAGTTCCAAACCTAATACCGATGAATAATAAATACAGCGTGACATACCGCCTTCGTCGGGAGATACTATCATGGTGTGTTCTCTGTCGAGTTTAAT
Source organism: uncultured Clostridia bacterium (assembly GCA_937884625.1). GTDB lineage: Bacteria > Bacillota > Clostridia > Oscillospirales > Acutalibacteraceae > UBA737. Next base: position 1,381 of record CALGCE010000003.1, on the reverse strand, counting down.
ATCGGGTACCGTTTTTAAGAGTGCTTTAATCATTTGATAGGCTGCTTGTACATTATCAAAACCGTCGAGCGGGATTGCATTGTTTACACGTGGGTCGTGAGCATCAAATGTGATAATGGTCTTAACGCCCATATTAACAAGTTCTTGAAGTGCCATTGCACAGTCCATTGATTCTCTTGCGGTTCTGCGGTGCTGTCTGCCCTCGTAGAGCATTGGCATAATAACGGTTATTCTTCTTGCCTTACCGCCAAAAGCGGCAATTACTCTTTTTAGGTCCTGAAAATGGTCATCGGGACTCATAGGTACCGTTTGACCGTACATTTTATAAGTGACGTTGTAATTAAAGCAATCGCATATAATATAAGCGTCAAGACCTCTTGCAGTATGATTAAGTACTGCTTTTGCCTCTCCCGTTCCAAATCTCGGACAGTTGGCACCTACGACGAAAGACTCGTCCGCCGGGATATTTCTGCACTGTTTAAGGTAGAAGTCAACCTTGGCGGAAATGTCCTCACAGCCACGCATACTTACCATCGCAAGGTCAACGTAAGGGTTGTGTTTAAAATCAATGTTTGACATACAAAAAAGCCCTCCAAAACGATATAATTTTTTATTATATATATAATACCATATTTTTGATGACATAAAAAGACTTTTTATTAAAAAATTTTACATAATATTTTAAAAGGAAACTTGCAAGTTTTTTACATAATTCTACAAAAAGCAATTGATTAAATGATTATAATTTGATATAATCAGTATATATGTTGATTTTTAAAGTCTTGGAGGATTAAAAAATGCCCAACGTTATACTTATTGCATATACACCGAATCCCGAAAAAACAATAGCCTCTGCGGCAAAACTTTGTTACAGTTCTTCTTCTATCGGTAATTTGATGGACGGTCTTACAGATGAGACGGCATCTTCATTTGTTGATATGCTGTCCGAGATAGGTCACGAAAGCCCGATAGAACACGCAAGTTTTACGTTTGGTATTGAGGGTGTGTCACGGTCACTCTTGGCACAGATTACACGCCACCGCATAGCGTCGTATTCGGTGAAAAGCCAACGCTATGTAACGGAGGGCAATTTTGAGTATGTTACTCCCCCTGAAATTGCACAGGACAGCGAGGCTTTAAAACTGTATGAAGAAACTATGCGTGCCGACAGGGAGGCTTACGACCGCATAACCGAGATACTCCAAAGTAAACATAAGAAAACCTTTTTGGCAGAGGGCAAAGACGAAAAAACTGCAACCCGTCTTGCACAGAAAAAGGCTATTGAGGATGCAAGATTTGTTCTTCCTAATGCTTGCGAAACCAAAATAGTCGTAACCATGAACGCAAGAACGCTTATGAACTTCTTTCATCACCGTTGCTG
>CALGCE010000002.1 GCA_937884625.1 uncultured Clostridia bacterium | reverse complement strand
AACATTTGTCGGAGCAAGAATTTCATTAACGGAAATAATTCTTGATAACATATCAACTAACATCATAAAAATCCCACCAAGTAAAAATGATATTGGTAAGGAATTTGTATTTGAAAAATAATAGCCACTTTTCTGGATCTCTGTAGAGAACTCATTTTCATATCTCATTAATAGTTGTATGACATCTTCATTCCCTATCTGAATAATTCGTTCCTTTGATCCTTTCCCATATATTCGAATTGCAGCATCATGCAAATCAATGTCAGAGTGCTTTAAGTTGCACAACTCTGAAATTCGCATACCTGTTGAAAAAAGTGTCTCGGCTATTGCTATATCCAGTAGAGTACGTTTTTTTTGATAAGGTGTAGTGGATAGAGAGTTTTCTTTATATATTTCTGAAAGAAATGTTTCTAGAGTATATAAAGGTATTGTTTTAGGTAATAATAAAGGTTCCCGGAATTTTGTTCTTATTTTATTGAAAGGATTATTACTAATAATGTTTTTATATTCTAAATAGTGGAAGAGAGCTTTGAGAGAAGCAACTTTTCTTTTGGCGGTTTTGGGTTTGAAACTTTGATTGAGGTGACCGATATAGGATTCAATATCGGAAATAGTTATAGCAAGTATAGCTGGGTTTTCAAAGAAAACAGAAAACTGTGTAAGATCGATGCGATATGCCTTGAGAGTCTTTTCATCAAGTCTTTTTTGTGTTTTCCATTTGCAAAACGGCTCTTAAAATATCATCCTGTATTTTAAGAGTTTGTTTTTTTAACGCCAATTTCAAGTTTACATAAATCACCTAAATATAGTTGTTTACTTTAATTTTATCACTAAATATTGATTTTTTGAATATCTTGTCCTAATTTCGCATAGTATTGTGTAGAAACAGGAGAGGATATTATGAAAACAAGCAGGGTTGTAAATTTAAAAGAAATACGATTTTTTGATTTTGCCAAAAAGAACAAAATTATCATTTTGCTTTGCATTTTATTCGCCATAGGCGTAGGATTAGGCACGTTTTCACTTAATAAAAGTAACATAGTAAATGCTATGTCGGAAAACTATCTTAATTCGTACATACAAAAGAGAACAGATACTTCATTTCTTTCGGTGATGTTTTCTTCTGCGATTTCATCGTTTCTTATAATGCTTATTTCTTTTGTTTTCGGTGCGTCGCTTATGGGAATTGTTACCGTACCTTTGCTTATTTGCTGGTGCGGTTTTGAGTACGGTTGCGTTTCGGCACTTTTATATTCACAGTATGCTCTTAAAGGCGTTGCTTTTAATGCCATTATATTAATACCGTCTTCGGTAGTGTTTTTAATATCTCTTTTATTTGCTTCAAGGGAATCAATTGCTTTTTCGCTTGTCATTTCAAAACTGACGTTACCAAAAAGCCGACCTACCAACATATATATGGATTTTAAAAACTATTGCGGAAGATATATATTTTTAAGTTTTCTTATTATCGTTTCGGCACTTATTAACTCAATTTTAACTTCGTCTTTTATGAAATTTTTCGATTTTTAAAATATTTACGGGAGGTGCAATATGCAGGATTATATAAACGAGTTTAGTTTGTATCTGACCGATGTTAAAAAGACATCAGTCAATACAAAAGAGGCTTATTTAAGAGATGTTTCAAAATTCATTGAATATTGCACCATCATTAATATTATGGCACTTAAAGACATAGGCGAAGAAACCATAAATAAGTACATACAGCATCTTATTTCGTTAGGTAAAACACAGGCAACAAATACAAGAATTATTGCTTCTATAAGATGTTATTTCAGGTATTTAGTATCCGAGAAAATACTCACTATAAACCCCGCAGGTGCCATTAAAAGCAAAAAGGCAGAAAGAAAACTTCCCGATATTCTTGATGCTAACGAAATCCTGCTTTTGCTTTCGCAACCTGACGGCAAAGATTACAAGAGTATCAGGGATAGGGCAATGCTTGAACTACTGTATGCCACAGGTATTAAAGTTTCGGAAATTATTGATTTACAGTTGTCGGATGTTAATGTTCAACTCGGCATACTTCATATGCATAACAGCCGTCACGAAAGGATAGTGCCAATATATCCTGCCGCCGCAAAAATTTTAGGCGAATATATTTCGGTTGTCAGACCTGCAATTGTTCAAAACAGTGAAGAAGATACACTTTTTACTAATATGAACGGACAACCTATGTCACGCCAGGGATTTTGGAAAATAATTAAATATTATGCTAAAAAAGCAGGAATAAATAAGGATATAACACCGCATACGTTAAGGCATTCGTTTGCGGCACATCTTTTGGAAAACGGTGCACAGTTAAGTGATATTAAAGAAATGTTAGGTCATTCCGATATATCTTCCACGCAAATATATGCACAGTTTATAAAAAGCAAATACGTACAAAACTATTCAAGATTTCATCCTCTTGCAAAATAATAATTTAAAGCATCTGATATTTTCAGGTGCTTATTTTTTTGCCATTAACATTTATACTTTCACAGAATAACATAAAAGTAGATAATACTATTCTTGGAGTGACGTTTATGGCTTTAAAAAAATGCCTTAATGATATTGAGCCCGGTCAGTTCGCAGAAATTAAAGAACTTTGTACCGATGATAATATGCACAGAAGATTACTTGATATAGGACTAATAGAAAACACAAAGGTTAAATGTATAGGAAAAAGTCCGTTTGGTGACCCAAAAGCATTTTTAATTCGTGGAGCAGTTATAGCGATTAGAGAAGAAGACTGCAAAGGTATTATTATTGACGGTTAAGGGGTGCGGATTTATGGGACTTACTAAAAATTCAGTAGGCATTAATGCAGTTGATGCAGGTCTTTCAATAGAAAGGGACGAAAACGAATTTGTAATTGCATTGGCAGGTAACCCCAATGTGGGTAAAAGTACGGTTTTTAACGGTCTTACCGGTCTTAATCAGCATACGGGAAATTGGGCAGGGAAGACGGTTACAAATGCAAAGGGTATCTGTCACAGTAAAAAGCACTCATATGTAATGGTTGATATACCCGGTACCTACTCTCTGATGGCTCATTCAACCGAAGAAGAAGTTGCAAGAAATTTTATTTGTTTCGGCAAACCCGACGCCGTCGTAGTCGTTTGTGATGCAACCTGTATTGAAAGAAATTTAAACCTTGTTTTGCAAACTATGGAGATATGCGATAACGTAATCGTATGTATAAATCTTATAGATGAAGCAAAGAAAAAAGGTATAAAAATAAATAAAAAATTGCTGTCAAACAAATTAGGCGTTCCCGTTGTATGTACGGTAGCACGAAAAAAGAAAACTCTTGATGCTCTGCTTGATACAATTGATAGCGTCATCGATAAAAAATACGAATTGCAACCGTTTAAGGTTACATATTCAAGGGAAATAGAAAATGCCATCAGTATGATTGAAGATACACTGTCCGAAAAACAAATTAAAGGTGTTAATTTGCGATGGCTTAGTTTAAGACTTATTGAGGATAATAAATCCTTAATTGATGATATAAGTAATTATTTAGATATTGATACTAACGACGATGAAATAAGGAATGCAGTATTATTTGCACAAATGTTGCTGAATAATGACAATATTGATAAAAACAGTTTTAAAGATTTAATTGTATCATCAATTGTATCATCGGCAGAAGAAATATGTAAAGATGCGGTAAAATACGAAAAGGGAAGATATGCAGAATTTGACAAAAAGGCAGATAAAATTCTTACAGGAAAACTTACGGGTTATCCAATTATGTTTTTACTGCTTTTATTTGTGTTTTGGCTTACCGTAAACGGTGCAAATTATCCGTCACAAGTTCTCTCAAATTGGCTTTTTTATTTGCAGGATAAACTACACCTTTTGTTTGATTTTCTTAAAATACCGCCGATTATAAGCAGTATAGTTATAGACGGTGCATATAGGGTACTTGCTTGGGTAGTATCTGTTATGTTACCGCCTATGGCAATATTTTTCCCACTCTTTACCTTACTTGAAGACTCAGGATATTTGCCGAGAATAGCATATAATCTCGATAAACCCTTTAAAAAATGCAGTGCCTGCGGTAAACAGGCACTAACTATGTGTATGGGATTCGGTTGTAACGCCGCAGGAATTGTCGGTTGCAGAATAATAGACTCTCCAAGAGAACGTCTGCTTGCCATTCTTACAAACAGTTTTGTACCCTGTAACGGCAGATTTCCTACACTAATAGCCCTTATTTCAATGTTTTTTATCGGTACGGCAACAGGTCTGTTTTCAGGTGTACTCTCCGCTTTTATTTTAACTGTATTTATAATACTTGGCATTGTAATTACATTTTTAACCACTAAAATTCTCTCTAAAACGGTTTTAAAGGGCATTCCGTCGTCTTTTACACTTGAATTACCGCCTTACAGAACACCGCAAATAGGAAAAGTAATAGTACGTTCTGTGTTTGACCGTACCTTGTTTGTACTCGGCAGAGCCGCCGCCGTAGCCGCACCTATGGGTGTTGTAATTTGGCTTTTTGCAAATATAACGGTAGGGGATAGCAGTATACTTAATATTTGTGCCGACTTTTTAGACCCTTTTGCAAAACTAATGGGGTTAGACGGTATAATTTTAATGGCGTTTATTTTAGGTATTCCTGCAAATGAAATAGTACTTCCTATAATCATAATGGCGTATATGAGTAGCGGTAGCCTTACTGAACTTGCAAGTGTATCACAAATGCAAAGTCTTTTTTTAAGCAATGGTTGGACCGTTACTACGGCTATATCCGTTATGATATTTTCACTCTTTCATTGGCCATGCTCAACTACACTTATAACCATAAAAAAGGAAACAGGCAGTTTTAAATGGACTGTATTTGCATTTATACTGCCAACAGTCATAGGCATAATTGCTTGTATTATATTTAATTCGGTAATAAGTATTTTTGTGTGATGATACACATTGTTAGATGCATCTTATTATATTGTTTTCCATATTGTCTAATATTTTTATATAATCATCATCAGTTTTAATCCAATCAAACGAATGGCTTCGCTTTAAAGTCCACAAAAATCCCTCTGTGCCACTCATTTGTCCGCCAAAAGTAACTTTCGTTCTGTTAAAATATTCACCTTTAAGCAATGGCGAATTATAATAGTATGTTTCACCGTTTATAAGTTTATCGAGTTCTGAAAAAGTATCAAATGCTAACCTTAAATATTTTAATGTTTGTTCCTTGTCGTTGAGTTTAGAATAGGCATACGCCAAATCGGAATATATGTCAGCTTTATGATATATTAAATATCCTTCACATCCTACACAGGCTAAAATATCCAGAGCAATTTGACATACAGGAATTGCATCGGCGGGATTGGGAAAGCAATAGTGATGCTTTGCAATGCTTGAAATATCTATAAATAACATTTCCAAATCTCCGCCGAGACATTTCTTTTTATAATTAACTCTTTCAGGTGGATTGGCTATCATTGACATTATTTCAACCTTAGAATATGGATGTTCGGGAAATTCATTGCATAGTTTTTCAGCAATTTCTTTCTTACCGCAAAAAGAATACGCAAAAACCATATGAGTTTTTGTTATGTATCTAATTTCGTCATTAGAACAATCGGATAATATTAAATTGCATTTTAATATTATTTCATTTAACCATTTTTCTTGGTCGCATTTAGGGTCAAATGTATTACATTTTGATTCTATCCAATATGCAAGTAAAGTATGGTTATTTGGATATAGTTTTAATTTTTCTTCGAGTAGAGCAATTGAATTAAGACGTTTTCCTGCGTGATTTAGTTCATTCACTTTAATTAAAGTGTTTTCTATATCTTCATTCGTTTTATCAATTTCAATTCCAAGTAAATAATCTGACGATACACCAAAAAAATTTGATATAGCCGGAATAAGCGATAGGTCAGGCAGTGCCGTCCCGTTTTCCCATTTGCTGACCGCCTGATAGGAAATATTAAGATAATTTGCAAGTTTTTCTTGGGTAATATCTTGTGCCTTTCTTAGTTCCTTAATTTTTTCTCCGATTTTTAACATAGTATTCACTCCAAAACAATTTTTGAAAATTACCTTTCTATCATATTGTAACATACTTATCACGAAATAAGTATAACATAACCGTTTACTTAAATACAACCGTGGGTTGAGTTTAAATTATATTGTTAAATTTTTAACAATACATAAATCATATATTAAAATGGGGAAATACGGTTATTATAATTTAAAACATTTTCGTATAAAGAAAATGCAGTATTAAGGTATAGGCGGTAATTTAATGTGTAAAAGTGAAATATAGGCAATTTATAATAAACAAATAATAAAAGCATAATTTGATTAAAATAATAAAAATACAAATCTTTTTGCAGCAGCAAAAAAAGGTTTTGCTTCTCAAGATAAAGAATACAATGTCGCAATTATGGCTGCAATACTTATAAAGGCAATAAGCCACTTATTCCTAAGCGGCTTCATTTGTTCTTCATAAACTTCAA
>CALGCE010000001.1 GCA_937884625.1 uncultured Clostridia bacterium | reverse complement strand
TTAACAAAGCAGGAAAATTTTCTTTGGATTTTCCTGCTTTGTCTACAGTCTGAAAAATTCCCGTGTACCAATAAGTACACGGGAATTTTTTTTATTAAATATCAGTAAGCGATGCCCTGAGCAATCATTGCGTCTGCTACCTTTTCAAAACCTGCTATGTTAGCACCTGCAACAAGATCGCCTTCCATACCGTACTTTTTAGCGGCAATAGAAGATGCCTTAAATATGTCTGACATAATCTGCTTTAATTTTGCGTCAACCTCTTGGGCTGTCCAACTGTAACGCATTGAGTTCTGGCTCATTTCAAGACCTGATACTGCAACACCGCCTGCGTTAACTGCCTTTGACGGAGCGATAACTGCACCGTTTGCTTTAAGGTATGCAACAGCCTCTGCCGTTGTAGGCATATTTGCAACCTCAACGTAGTATTTAACGCCGTTTGCAATTATGTTCTTTGCATCTTCAATACCGACTTCGTTCTGAGTAGCACAAGGCATACAAATGTCAACTTTGGTGTTCCAAGGCTTTTTGCCCTCGAAATACTCAACGCCGAATTTATCTGCATACTCTTTAACCTTATCGTGACCCGATGCACGCATCTCCAACATAAAGTCAATTTTTTCATCGGTGTTTATACCGTCTTTATCATAGATGTAACCGTCAGGACCTGAAATGGTAACTACCTTACCGCCGAGTTCGTTAATCTTCTTAACGGTACCCCAAGCAACATTACCGAAGCCCGATACTGCAAAAGTCTTCCCCTTAATATCTTCACCAAATGACTTTAAAAGTTCCTCAACGTAGTAAACCGCACCGAAACCTGTTGCTTCCGGACGGATAAGTGAACCGCCGTAAGAACGTCCCTTACCTGTAAGAACGCCTGTAAACTCGTTTCTTAAACGCTTATATTGACCGTAAAGATAACCTATCTCCCTTGCACCTACGCCGATGTCACCTGCGGGAACGTCGGTATCAGCACCGATGTGCTTTGAAAGTTCGGTCATAAAACTCTGACAGAAACGCATAATTTCTGCATCGCTCTTACCTCTCGGGTCAAAGTCCGAACCGCCTTTACCGCCACCCATAGGAAGACCTGTAAGACTGTTTTTAAAGGTCTGCTCAAAGCCCAAGAACTTGATAACAGACGCATTAACCGACGGATGGAAACGAAGACCGCCCTTGTACGGACCGATTGCAGAGTTGAACTGTACACGGTAACCTCTGTTTACCTGTACCTTGCCGTTATCGTCAACCCAAGAAACACGGAAGAAAATCTGACGCTCAGGTTCTACCATACGCTCTAAAACGCCGTTCGCTTCCAAAGCGGGGTTTTGTGCTACGACAGGTTCCAACGACTCTAAAACTTCATAAACTGCCTGTAAAAATTCCTTTTCGCCTGCACTGCGTTTTTCAACGTCAGCATAGACTCTGTTTAAATATTCTGATTTAAACATTTTACTCACTCCCAAAAAAACTTTATAAAAAAAGAATACTACTATTTAAGCCCATAGTCAATAACAAATTTAAGTTTTTTGCATTTTCGTAAACATTTGTGTTTGTGTGGCGTACAGTCGGTGCAATTTTGTATAATTTTTATAAAAAATCCGTGCTTGACAATTATTACAATAGGGTGTAAAATTTAATGGTAAAAGCGTTGATGAGAACAGTAGCCGTTTTAAAGGCGGGTTTTAAAGAGAGTGCCGTATTGCTGTGAGCGGTGCAGACCTAAAAAATCGGCGAACACCATTCTTTGAGTGCCGTGGGTAAAAAACACGGACGTATAACCTGCGTTAAGGGTAAAAAAG